>PXDM01000263.1 GCA_003565055.1 Paracoccaceae bacterium | reverse complement strand
GCTCGCATAGCGGTCTGAAAGATCAAAGAAACCCATCTGCGCCATCGTAACGCTCCAGCAGCCGAACTCTGACAGCCTCATACCGTCCCGGCCACGTCAGGGCAATTTTTCGAGGTGCCCAAAAATGAGTTTTCGGGCTAAATCAAGCTCGGGAGCTCCGACTTGGCATAGCACCTGATTTGATGCTTCAAGTTCGAATCGCTTCCAGCGAACGACCGTTCCGTCCCGCAAAGCGGACACAACTGCTCAGGTTATCCCCACCGCTCCAGCGCCACCTCATCGTCGTCTTTCGCCGCGACCCATGCCGCACCTGCGCCTGAAAATTCTTTCTTCCAGAAGGGCGCGCGGGATTTGAGGTAGTCCATCAGGAAATCCGCCGCCGCGAAAGCATCCGCGCGGTGGGCGGAGGCGGTGGCGACCATCATGATCTTCTCGCCCGGCACCATGCGCCCAAAGCGGTGCAGGATCAGCGCATCCGTGAGGGTCCAGCGCCGCGCGGCCTCCTCGGCGATCTGGCGCAGGGCGCGTTCGGTCATGCCGGGGTAATGCTCGATCTCCATCGCTTGCATCTGCCCGCCATCATTGCGCACAATGCCGCAAAACGTCACCACCGCGCCCGCGCCGTCGCAGCCATCCGCGAAGCGCGCGCATTCCGCGCCATAGTCGAAAGCGGCCTCCTGCACGCGGATCTGCATCTCAGCCCCCGGTCATCGGCGGGAAAAAGGCCACTTCGCGCACGCCTGCGAGCGGCGCGTCGAAATCGGCGAGATCCTGATCAAGCGCCACACGGATCGCGGATATGTCGGCAAAGGCGGCCTCATAGCGGTCTTCGCGGGCGCGCAATTCGGCGACCAGATCGGCGACTGTGGGCGCGTCGGTCGTCACTGTCTCGCGGCTCATGCCGATGCGCTCACGCAGCCAGGCGAAATAGAGGATCTCCAGCGTCATTTCGGGGTGTCTCTCAGATAGGGTTGGGCTTTGCGGAAATAGTCCCAGCCGGTGATCAGGGTCAGCACGGCGGCGATCCAGATCAATCCAAGCCCGGTTTTCCAGACCAGATCGCCACCGCTCTGGGCGAGATCAACCACATTGACATCTTGCGTGCCAAATTCACTGAGCGTTTCGATCAGGGCGGTATGGCTGCGCAGGGTCATCGCCTCGCGCACATATTCCAGCCCCATGGCGAGAAACAGCACTGCGATGGCCGTCATCTGCGCTGTGGTTTTCCATTTCGCAAGTTTCGTGACCTGCAAGAGCCCGGCACTGTCTCCCAGAAATTCGCGCAGGCCGGAGACAAAGACCTCGCGGAACAGGATCGCGGTCGCAGGCAGGATCAGCCAGGGGTCCATGCCGGAATAGCCTGTGATGACCAGAAGCGCGATCACGACCATGGCCTTGTCGGCAATTGGGTCGAGCATCGCCCCGAGGCGGCTTTCCTGTTTCCAGGCCCGCGCCAGATAGCCATCGAAGAAATCCGTGATCGCTGCGAAGGAAAACAGCGCGAGCGCGAACCAATCGGCCCAGGGGCGGTGGAAATAGAGAAACATCACCGCTACACCCGGCGCGGCAAGCAGGCGCAGGACAGTCAGGATGTTCGGGACAGTCCAGGGCGTCATGGTGGCGGGTCCAGCTGTGATCTGCGGTTTCATTGCGCGCATCCTGAAAGCGGGCGTGGTGAATTGCAAGCCCCTGCGCCTGCGCGACATAGGCTCATCCGAGCCGACCGGCAAGCCACGCCCCGATCAGATAATGCGCAATCGCGCCTTTGCGCGCGGGCAAGATGTCGGGATGCGCGCCGCTCCATGCGCGCAGCATCTCTTCGCGCGAGACCCAGCGTGCATCTTCCAACTCGTCATCCAGCGTGATCTCCGTCGATTTCGCGCGCGCCCAGGTGCCGAGCATGAGCGAATTGGGGAAGGGCCAGGGCTGGGAGGCGATGTAATGCACCTCTGCGAGTGCGATGCCGGTTTCCTCCATCACTTCGCGGGCGACTGCCGCTTCCATCGTCTCACCCGGCTCGATGAAGCCCGCGAGCGCGGAATACATCCGCTCTGGCCAGCCCTGCGAGCGGCCCAGCAGAACGTGATTGCCATGGGTGACCAGCATGATCACCACCGGATCCGTGCGCGGGAAGTGTTTCGCGCCGCAAGACGGGCAATGCCGCTCCCAGCCGGCCAGTGCCATGTTGCTGGGATGGCCACAGGCGGCGCAAAACTGATGCGTGCGGTGCCAGTTGAACAAGGCGCGCGCAGTGCTGGCAAGTGCGGCCTCAGACGCGGGCAGGAGGGTCATCGCAAGGCGCAGATCGCCGAAATGCTGCGCGGGGCCAGTGCCCGGATAGCTCTGATGCGAATGGTCGATGAACATCGCCAGCGCGCTGCGATCCAGCGCGTCGGGCTCCCAGCTTGAGATATCGGCGGCAAACACGGCGCGCCCTGCGTGCTGCCCCAGATAGATCCAGCTCGTGCGGGCATGTGCCAGCATCGGGTGATCCGGTGCGATCCAGCCAAGCGCCTGCGCGTCCAGATGCGGTTTGCCGCGCCAGAAGGGCAGAACCCGGCTGCCGGGGTCCGATGCGGCGGCGGCCAGCCCCGTCATGTCAGGCCGCCGCGCTGCATCGCGGCTGTCCCATTCTCCGCCAAGGGCAAACTGCATCGCGTGCTCCATCCTGTCCGTTATCTGTCAGGGACGTGTCAGGTTTCCCACAGCGCAACAATCATTATTTTCGCTTTGATTTGGATCGTTGAGTGGAGGCCCATCGGGAATTAAGCAAGTCAGTTATGACGAGAGTCGATTCCTGCATATTATCGCCATGATTGTGACCCGATTCGTCGGGTAGGGGTGCTGCGGGTGCGGGTCGGATGTCGCTCAAATGTGAATGAGGCCATGGAACTGCCACAAGTTGAATTGATCTCCGGGACATGCGTCAGCGCGACTGTCGATCTGCGCATCATGGAGACGACGGATCTGCATATGCATCTGCATCCGTATGATTATTACGCAGACTGTCCCGATCCGGACCTTGGATTGACCCGTCTCGCTGAACTGATCGACGCCGCGCGTCAGGAGGTTCCGAATGCCCTGCTCTTTGACAATGGCGATTTTCTGCAGGGCACCCCTGTCGGCGATTTCATTGCCCATGATCGCGGCCTGCGCGACGGCGATCTGCATCCTGTGACCGAAGCGATGAATGCGCTCAGCTATGATGCAATCACCTTGGGCAATCATGAATTCAACTATGGGCTGGGTTTTCTTGACAAAGCCCTGGCACGTGCAGAGTTTCCTGTCGTCTCTGCCAATATCCTGCGCGCTGCAGGGGAGGCCCCGCGCCGCGATCACCATTACAAACCGCCCTACACGCTTTTGCGCCGCATGTTGCGCGATCGCAGCGGGCGGGTCTATCCGATCTGCATCGGCGTGATCGGTGTGGCCCCGCCGCAGGTCACGATCTGGGAACGCCAATCCCTGCGCGGACATATCCAGACCCGTGACATGGTAGAGACTGTCCGGGCATTTGTGCCCGAGATGCGCGAGGCTGGTGCGGATCTGGTGATTGTTCTCGCGCATTCAGGCATCGGCCCGATCCGCCATAGCGAAAACATGGAAAACGCCGTGATTCCGCTGGCCGGCATTGCAGGGGTCGATCTGATCCTGAGTGGTCACAGCCACCAGCTTTTCCCATCGCCGATCTTTGCGAATATTCCCGGCATCGACGTCGAACGCGGGACAGTCTGCGGCAAGCCCACAGTCATGAGCGGTTTCTTCGGCTCGCATCTGGGTCTGATCGACCTGCAGATGATCCATACCGGGGGGTGCTGGATGGTGCTGACCTCGAAAGTGACGACCCGAAGTCTGCGCGATGCGGTTGCATCAAGCAAGCCAGAGGCCCCGGCGCAGAAACCCCATGTACCAGTGCGGACGCCGAAAGTGCGCAAGATCATCGAGCGCACGCATCTTGAAGTGATCGAGAACATCCGTCAGCCCGTCGGGCATTGTGACGGGCCGATCAATTCCTTTTTTGTCTATCTCGGCAAAACAGCGGCCACGGCGCTTGTGGCGCAGGCCCAGCAGGATTTCGTCGCGCGCCGCGTCGCGAAGACTGAACTCGCCCGACTGCCGATCCTGTCCTCGGTGTCACCCTGCAAGGCAGGCGGACTTTCCGGGCCGCGGAATTTCTCGAATGTGCAGCAGGGGATCCTGACCTTGCGGGCGATTTCCGATCTGTATCTCTACCCCAACACCGTCGCTGCGTGTAAAGTGACAGGGGCAGATCTCGCGCTCTGGCTTGAGCGCGCAGCCTCTGCCTATCATCGGATACATCCCGGTCTTGCGGAACAATTCCTGATGGATCCCGGCTTTCCCTCATATAATTTCGAGATCATCTTCGGGCTGGACTATGAGATCGACCTGTCCGTGCCAGCCCGGTTCGCAGCCGATGGGACGGAACGGGATCCGGATGCCTCGCGCATTCGTAACCTGACATATCAGGGCGCGCCGATTGATCCGGACGCGGAATTCTTACTGTGTACCAACAGTTTCCGCGCCTATGGGGCCGGTGGATTTGCCGGAACCGGGGCCGAGCGCGTCGTGTTTGAGGATCGCACAACCACGCGTGAGGTCTTGCGTGCGTTCATCGCGCGTCAGGATATGGTCCGGATTTCCAATGACGGACCATTCCGGCTGCAACCTGTGCGCGATGCGAGCGCAATCCTGCACACAAGCGTTGCGGCTCATGCGCATCTCGACACGGTCGCGGAGCATGCGCCCGAAAGCCTCGGGGTTGATGCGCAGGGCTTCATGCGTCTGCGCGTCACGGTCTGAGCGACGCGCCGCAGCAGGCGCACTCGGGACGGCGCTTGATCCGGATCATCCGGGTTTCGCACTCCAGCGCGTCATGGATGAGCATGCGGCCGCGCAAGCCTGTGCCTGCGCCCGTCAACTCCTTCAGCGCCTCGGTCGCCATCATGGAGCCGAGAATACCGGGCAGGGGTGCGATCACCCCGGCCTCGGCGCAGCTTGGGGCGAGCCCCGGTGCGGGGCGCGTGGGAAAGACACACTCGAAACAGGGCGCGTCGGTGGCGGGATGAAACAGGCTGATCTGCCCTTCCCATTGCGTGATCGCCGCCGAGATCAGCGGCTTGCCCGTTGCGACCGCCGCGCGATTGACCAGATAGCGCGTGTCGAAATTATCCGTGCCGTCGAGGATCAGGTCATAGTCAGCAAAGAGCGCCTCTGCGATGTCTTCGGTCAGCCGCCGCCGATAGGGCAGAACCGTCACGAAGGGATTTAGCGCCTCCATCGCGATCTGCGCGGAATGCACTTTGGCCTCGCCAATCATCGCGTCCCGGTGAATGATCTGACGCTGCAGGTTTGAACCTTCGACCGCATCATCATCAATCACGCCGATTGTGCCGACCCCTGCTGCCGCGAGATAGAGCAGCGCAGGCGAGCCGAGCCCCCCTGCGCCAATGACGAGAACCCGCGCAGTCTTGAGCTTCTTCTGACCGGCCCCACCAATCTCGCGCAGCATGATATGGCGTGCATAGCGGTTGAGTTCAGCCTCGCGGAAGTGACCCGGGGCAGGGGTTTCGGGCTCAGTCGGGGCGGTGCGCGCGCGCAGACGCGCGATGATGCGGCTATAGCCGAAGCCAAGCGCGACCACGCCACCGAGGATCAGCCAGGGGCGCGCATCACCCCCGGTCAGACGCCGCAACTCGGCCTCGGGCGGCAGGACCAGATGCGCGAGCACCACAGCAAGATAAACCAGTCCGATCATCACCAGCCGCGCGCGGATGGGCGTTTTCATAACCCAGCCGAGGCCCCAGAGCAGGCCCATCAGGAGCAGCACGAAACCCATCAGCGCACCCCGGTCGAGCCATAGCCGCCCGCACCGCGTTCTGTGCCCCCCAGTCCATGCGACAACTCGAAGCTGGCCTGCACCACAGGCGCAATCACGATCTGCGCGATCCGCGCGCCATGTTCGACGACAAAGGGCGCGTCGCCGAGATTGAGCAGGATCACGCCGAGCGGGCCGCGATAATCGCTGTCGATGGTGGCAGGCGCATTGGGCAGACAGATGCCATGGCGCAGGGCGAGCCCCGAGCGCGCGCGGATCTGCATCTCATAGCCCTCTGGCACCGCGCAGGCGAGACCCGTGGGCACCAGCCGCCGCGCCATCGGGGCGAGGGTCAGCCCCACCGCACGGTCAGGCGCATCAAGATTGGCGCGGATATCCGCCCCGGCAGCGCCGGGCGTCGCGTAGCCGGGCAGCGCGATCTCGGGGTCGGCATCGGGCAGGCGCTGGAAGAGAACCGTCACGCTCATGCCAAAGCCTCTGCGATCCGGGCCGCGAGCCGCCGCGCGACATCTGTTTTCGGCAGGGGCGGCCAATCCTCGACACCGGTTTCGGTGATGAGCTGCACTGTATTTTCCGTCCCCCCCATGATCCCTGTCGCGGGTGAGACATCATTGGCCACGATCCAGTCACAGCGCTTGCGCGCGCGTTTGGCCGTGGCATGTGCAACCACAGTTTCGGTTTCAGCGGCGAAGCCCACAACAAGCCGGGGCCGCAGCTCATGTGCCGAGAGGGTCGCGAGAATATCCGGATTTTCAGAAAAAGTAATCTCTGGAACGCCTTGCGCGGTTTTCTTGATCTTTTGCGTGAAGTCTGTTGCCACGCGCCAATCCGCCACGGCCGCGGCCATCACGGCCGCATCGACCGGCAGCGCCGCGAGGCAGGCGGCGAGCATCTCGCGCGCAGTCTCGACCTTCACCACCTGCACGCCGTCAGGCGGGGCGACCGATGCGGGTCCTGTGACGAAATGCACCTCGGCGCCGAGGTCCCGCAGCGCCACAGCAAGCGCTGTGCCCTGCGCGCCCGAGGAGCGATTGGCGATGTAGCGCACCGGGTCTATCGGCTCATGCGTCGGGCCAGAGGTGACGAGCAGTTTCTTGCCCGAAAGCGGCCCGGCCCGGTGCCGTGCCATGATCGCGGCGAGGATCTCGGCGGGCTCGTTGGCGAAGTCGATGACGAAGGTGCGGTCCTTGCCCGCGTAGGTGCGGTTCAGGCGCGAGAGGGTCTGCACGGCCTCCACGCCGGAGATCTTCTTGTCCAAGTACATGGCCACGAGCTTGGGCTGATCGAAGCCGGTCTGGAACTTGTTCGCCACCAGCATGACCCGGTATTCAG
>PXDM01000255.1 GCA_003565055.1 Paracoccaceae bacterium | reverse complement strand
TCTGCTGCTCACCGCCCGAGGTATAGCCTGCCTGCGACTTGCGCCGCTCCCGCAGGCGCGGGAAGTATTCATAGACCAGTTCGAGCTCCGCCGCGACAGCCGCGCGCCCGTCGGTTCGCGTATAGGCGCCGGTCAGCAGGTTTTCCTCGACCGTCAGATGCTCGAAACAATGCCGACCTTCCATGACCTGCACGACCCCGGATTTCACCAGATCCGCCGGATCGAGACCGACCATGTTGCGCCCTTCATATAGGATCGTGCCCTTGGTCACCTCGCCGCGCTCGGAATGGATCAGGTTCGAGATCGCCTTGAGCGTCGTCGATTTGCCCGCGCCATTGCCGCCCAGGATCGCCGTGATCCCGCCTTTGGGCACGCTCAGGCTGACCCCTTTCAGTGCCAGAATGACGTGATTGTAGAGCACTTCGATATTGTTGACCTCAAGAAGCGTGGTCTCGGTCGGGCTGGTATCTAACATCGCATCAGGCTTTCGCTGTCAGGCCAAAGGAGCGGCCCCGGACATATTCCGGGGCCGAACGGGGTTTCAGTTCAGACATGCAGGCGTCATGTTGTTTTCCGCCGCAAAGGCGAGGCTGTCTGCAGTCGCCATTTCCATGATCAGTTCACGATCCGAGTCGATCCAATCGGTGATCAGGTTCCATTCGCCCGCATTGGCATCCCATTGCTGGATCATCGCAGCACCCGAGCCACCGTGGTTGTCGCAGGATACCGAGAAGGCCGGGCCGAAATTCGGCAGGCCAAGCTCGGCCATCAGCTCTTCGGTGATCTCCAGATTGGCCATGCCGTCGCGCATCATCGCAGGCGTGATCGCAGCGACGCCATGGATCTCCTGCGCCACTTTCGCGGCTTCTACCGCGAGCATCGCCGCATACATGCCGCGCGAATAGAGCACTGAGCCCACTTCATCGCCCGTGCCCGCGTATTTGCCAGGCTCGATCACATAGCGCTGCAGATCCTCATAGATCGGGTAATCCGTCCCGGTCCCGTGCATCGCGAGCGCCTTGTAGCCATGCGCTGCCGAACCGACCGGGCGGACATCCTGCTGCGAGCCGGACCACCAGACACCGATGAAATTCTCCATCGGGAAACGGATATTCGCGGCTTCCTGAATGGCGGTCGGATTCATCACCCCCCAGCCCCACATCACCACATAATCGGGGCGCTCCCGCCGGATCTGAAGCCATTGACTGCCCTGTTCCTGACCGGGGCTATCGACGCCGATGGTCACAAGCTCGAAGCCATAGCGTTCTGACAGCGTGTTCAGCGTGGGGATCGGTTCGCGACCATAGGCCGAATTATGATAGAGCAGCGCGATCTTCTTGCCCTCCAGCGAATTGTCATTCTCGCTGAGCAGATAGTTGATGATCACACTCGCCCCATCCCAGTAATTGGCGGGGTAGTTGAAGGTCCAGTTGAACACCTCGCCATTGACGGCAGAGGTGCGCCCGTAGCCCATCGTGTGCATCGGGATCCCATCTTCCATCGTGCGCGGGATCAACTGATAGGTGATCCCGGTCGAGAGCGGCTGCAACACCAGCGGGTTGTCGTTGCGGATCGACTGGTAGCATTCGACCCCGCGTTCGGTGTTATACGCGGTCTCGCATTCGGAGTAGCGGATCGGCACGCCGCCGATGCCGCCATCACGCTCATTGATCAGCGTGAAGTAATCAGCATAGCCATCCGCGAAGGCAATCCCGCCGGCGGCGAACGGCCCGGTGCGGTAGCTGAGATTCGGGAAATGCAGCGTATCAGCAAGCGCCGGCCCTGCTGCGATCATGGTCGCCGCAAGAGTCGCGGCCAGTCGGGTCATCTTCATCTTGGTTCTCCTCCCATATGGATGACAAGTCTTCAATGCGGATGCGCCCTCAGTAGGGGAAGGGCCAGAGC
This sequence comes from Paracoccaceae bacterium, assembly GCA_003565055.1. Taxonomy (GTDB): domain Bacteria; phylum Pseudomonadota; class Alphaproteobacteria; order Rhodobacterales; family Rhodobacteraceae; genus Roseinatronobacter. Next base: position 5,333 of record PXDM01000255.1, on the reverse strand, counting down.
CGGAGTTTCTCCTTGATCGTGCGCCAGAGCGCAGCGATCCCATGCGGCTCGAGGATCAGGAACACGAGGATCAGCGCGCCGATGATCATGATCTCCAGATGCGCGGCCAGATCCGTGGGCCAGCCCAGCCCGTCGACAAGCAAGAGCTTCAACAGCACAGGCCCTACGATCAGGAAGAACGCGCCCGCGAAAGCCCCGAAGATCGAGCCCAGCCCCCCGATGATCACCATGAAGAGCACGAGGAAGGACTTGTCGATGCCGAAAGCCTCACCCGCCTCTGCCGCGCCGAGATAGACTGTGAAGAGAAGCGCGCCCGCGATTCCGACGAAGAAGCTCGACACTGCGAAAGCCGTGAGCTTGGCCATGAGCGGGTTCACCCCGATAATCTCTGCGGCGATGTCCATGTCGCGAATGGCCATCCATTGACGCCCAAGGCTACCGCGCGTCAGATTGCGCGCGAGCCAGGCGCTTGCGATCAGGAAACACAGGCAAATCATGTACATCGACACAGCGGAGGCGCGGGGGCCGGTGACCGGGAAGCCGAACACTTCACGCGTGGGCGCCGAGATCATGCCTGTGGGCGAGTAGTTGTAGAACCAGCCTGTGCGCGTGAAAAGCCAGATCAGGAAAAACTGCGCCGCAAGCGTTGCCACGGCCAGATAGAAGCCCTTGATGCGCAGGCTGGGCAGCCCAAAGAGCACCCCCACAGCCGCCGTGATCACCCCCGCGGCAATGATGACGAAAATGATGTTGAGCTCGGGAAAAGCCGTCATCAGCTTGTAGCTGCCATAGGCCCCCACTGCCATGAATCCGCCTGTCCCAAGTGACAACTGGCCGCAATAGCCGATCAGAATATTCAGGCCAATCGCAGCGATCGTGTAGATCAGGAAAGGCACGACAATTGCATTGGCCCAGTAATCATTGATCACCAGCGGCATCAGCAGAAAGGCAAAGCCCAGCAGAAAATAGTAGCCATACCGGTCGAACTTGATCGGAAAGGTCTGGCTGTCGGCGACATAGCTTGTCTTGAAATCGCCTGCTTCACGATACAGCATCTCTACACCCTCTCGATGATACGTTCGCCGAACAGCCCTTGCGGTCGGAACAGCAGGAAGACGAGCGCCAGCATATAGGCGAACCAGTTTTCGGTCGCGCCGCCGATGATCGGGCTCATGAAGAAGTCAAAGAGCTTCTCGCCCACACCGATGATCAGCCCGCCGACAATCGCGCCGGGGATCGAGGTGAAGCCGCCCAGGATCAGCACCGGCAGCGCTTTCAGCGCGATCAGCGAGAGCGAGAATTGTACCCCGGATTTCGAGCCCCACATGATGCCCGCGACCAGCGCCACAATGCCCGCGATGGACCATGTCAGCACCCAGATGAAGCGCAGCGAGATGCCCACGGAGAGCGCTGCCTGATGGTCGTCGGCCACTGCGCGCAGCGCCCGGCCCTGCTTCGTGTATTGCGAGAAGATCGTCAGCGAAGCCACCAGAATTGCAGCGATTCCTGCCGCCCAAAGCTCAAGCCGGTCGATATAGAACCCATATCCGAACCAGCCGAAGGTCAGATCATCCACCGTGTCAGACATCCCCTTGGGCAAGCCCACGTCAAGCGCCTTGACCTCGGCCCCCCACATGATGTCGCCGACCCCTTCGAGGAAATATGCGAGCCCGATCGTCGCCATGAACAGGATGATGGGCTCTTGATTGACCAGATGCTTGAGGATGAACCGCTCGACCAGCACCGCAAGCCCGATCATCACCAGAACCGTCGCCGGGATCGCGAGAAAGGTCGGCATGTTCCAACCGAAATAATGCACCCGCGTGCCGAAAATCGCGTTGATCAGATGCGCAAAGGGGATCTGGCCCGATTGCAGCCCCACGAGCGTCAGCGCGGCAAAGAGCGCCATCACGCCTTGCGCAAAGTTGAAGATGCCGCTGGCCTTGAAGATCAGCACGAAGCCGAGCGCCACCAGAGCATACATCACGCCCGCCGTCAGGCCATTCAGCGTGGCCTCCATCGCAAAAAGCAGCGTATCAGGCATGTCTTGCCCCCTGTCTGTCGATCACATCACTCATGGGCCACCCCCAGATAGGCCTTGATGACCTCTTCATTGTTGCGGACTTCATCGGGCGTGCCGTCGCCGATCTTCTTGCCGTAATCCATGACCACCACACGGTCCGAGAGATCCATGACCACGCCCATATCGTGCTCGATCAGCACAGTGGTCGTGCCAAACTCGTCATTCACATCGAGGATGAAGCGGCACATGTCCTCCTTCTCCTCGACATTCATGCCCGCCATGGGCTCGTCCAAGAGCAGGATCGACGGCTCGGCGGCCAGCGCGCGCGCCAGCTCCACCCGTTTCTTGAGCCCGTAAGGCAGCCGCGCCACAGGCGTCTTGCGGATATGCTGGATTTCCAGAAAGTCGATGATCTTCTCGACCTGCGCGCGGTTCTCGTCTTCTTCGCGGCTCGCCTTGCCCCACCACAGCGCCTGCTGGAAGAGATTGGCCTTCATGTGGTGCAAGCGGCCCGTCATGATATTGTCGAGCACCGACATGCCCTCGAACAAAGCGATGTTCTGGAAGGTCCGCGCGATGCCCGTGCGCGCGACCTGATAGGGGCGCATCTTGGGGCGGCGATAGCCCTTGTAGATCACCTCGCCTTCCTGTGGGTTGTAGAAGCCGGAAATCACGTTGAGCATCGAGGATTTTCCCGCCCCGTTCGGCCCGATGATCGCCCGGATCTCACCCCAGCGGATGTCGAAACTGATATCCTTGATCGCGACCACGCCGCCAAAGCGCAGGGTGATATTGCGCATCTCCATCGCCACCCCGCCGATCTTGCGACCGTCCGGCGTGACATAGCCCTCATCTGGCACATTGGCCTGCGTATCAAGCATGTGTCACTTTCCTCCCTCCGGGCGCATGGCTTGCGCCGGTCCCGGTTTATCTGCGATCCAGGCCACCGCCCCGGCGATATTGGCGACCGGATGATAGAGATCATCCCAAGCCGGCCAGCGGCGCGCGCGGATCAGATGTTGCGCCACTTTCGGCGCAAGATAGACGCCATAAATCAGCCAACTCAGCCCACGCAAAAACCGCGTGACCTTGTTGCCCATCTCCATGATTGCGCGGAATCCCGACCAACGGATTTCCGGCCAGATCAGGCGCGGCGCAAAACCTGCAAGCCGCAGCATCCGGTCAACACCCGCAGGCGTCATATGGGTCTGGCTGGCATCATGCCACGGCTCCAGAAAGGACATTGAGCCCAGCATCACGCCGCCCGGTTTCAGCACGCGCAGCGCTTCTTGCGTCGCGAGCGCTGGCAGCGCCAGATGCTCCCAGACAGCCGAGGCATAGACCGCATCGAACCGCGCATCCTCAAACGGCAGCGCATGTGCGTCGGCGTAGAAATCCGGGCCGCCATGTTCGCGCAGCCAGTCATGCACGCGGTCGCTGGCCACATCTATGCCGACATAGTCCAGCCCCTGCGCCTGCGCCCAGGCACGCATCTGCCCGCCGCCGCAGCCAACCTCCAGAATTCGGCTGCCAGCAGGCAGTGCCGCCAGGACCTCGGCATGCGCGCGATCAAGGTGATAGACCGACCCGCGGCTCTGCCCCGAGCGCGCGGGAAAGCGCATCACATCCTCAGCGGGCAGGATCGGGTCTGTCGGGCGGTAAGTGAGCGTCACATCACGCGGCCGCTGCGCCATGAGCTTGCGGATCGTCCCGTGCAACGGAAACTCCAGACCGCAAGCCGCACAGCGCTCCGGGCTGTCGAGCGAGCTGTGGCAATCGGGGCAAATCAGACCGGCAGTGCGGATGTGTTCCATCGGGCATCCTGTCCTTGCGTCAACGCTGCCCTGATCAGGCAGTGCCGCGAAGAATGGCCGCGCCGCAAGGGTTTCGCAACCCGCTCCCGCCGCGCTGCTGCCCCGCCAATGTTTCATTGCGCAGCCATCATGGTCTGTGCGCCGAAAACCCGCGCATCACGGATCTCCAGCGTGGCCTTCAGCTTGCCCTTGCGCCCGTCCTCATAGGTCACTTCGGTCTCTGTATAAATCTCGTCCTTGCCGCCATAGAGCGCGTCGATCAGATCGGCATATTTCTCTTCGACGATCCGGCGGCGCACCTTGCGCGTGCGGGTCATCTCGCCATCATCGGCGTCCAACTCCTTGTGCAGCACCAGAAAGCGATGGATCTGGCAACCCGACAGCATCGTATCCTGCGCGACGCTTTCATTGACCTGCTCGACATGGGACTGGATCGTGTCGAGCACAGGTTTCAGCCCTGCAAGCTCCTGATAGCTGGAATAGGCGATATTGTTGCGCTCCGCCCAAGAGCCCACCGCGCCGAGGTCGATATTGATGAAGGCCACACAGCGGTCGCGCCCATTGCCGAAGACCACCGACTCCAGAATATTCGGGAAGAATTTCAGCTTGTTCTCGACATATTTGGGCGCGAACATGCCGCCGTCGGCCATCTTGCCCACATCCTTGGCGCGGTCGATGATCCGCAGATGGCCGGTCGCTTCCTCGAAGAAGCCAGCATCGCCCGTCGCCACCCAGCCCTCGGCATCCTTGGTTGAGGCCGTGCTCTCGGCGTTTTTGTAATATTCAACAAATGTGCCGGGCGAGCGATAAAAGACTTCACCGCTCTCTGCGATCCGCACCTCGACGCCCGGCGACGGCACGCCGACAGTATCCGAGCGAACTTCGCCATCGGGCTGCTGCGTGATGAAAACGCCTGCTTCAGTCTGGCCGTAGAGTTGCTTGAGGTTGATCCCGAGCGAGCGATAGAAATCGAAAATCTCCGGCCCGATCGCCTCACCCGCCGTATAGGCGACGCGGATGCGGCGCAGCCCGAGCGTGTCTTTCAGCGGGCCGTAGACCAGCAGATTGCCCAGAGTGTATTTCAGCCGCGCACCCATGCTTACCGGCTTTCCATCCAGAAGTTTTGGCCCAACGTCGCGCGCGAAACCCATGAAATGATGGAACAACTTGCGCTTGAGCGGCGAGGCATCCTCCATCCGGATCATAACGGTGGTCAGCATCGTCTCGAAGATCCGGGGCGGCGCGAAATAATAGGTCGGCCCGATTTCGCGCAGGTCGGTTAGCATCGTCTGGGCCGATTCCGGGCAATTCACACAAAATCCCGTCCAATAGGCCTGCCCGATCGCGAAGATGAAGTCCCCGACCCAAGCCATTGGCAAATATGCAAGAATCTCGTCACCGGGGCGCAGATTGTCAAACTCGGAGGAATTTTTCGACGTCACGATGATGTTGCGATTGCTCAGCACCACGCCCTTGGGCTTGCCTGTGGTGCCCGG
>PXDM01000328.1 GCA_003565055.1 Paracoccaceae bacterium | reverse complement strand
GCAGTTCAAATCGGGCCGGGACTTCGCGGCCTGGCTGGGGCTGGTGTCGCGCCAGCACTCGACAGGGGGTAAGGCGCGGCTGGACCGGATGAGCAAGGCCGGGCAGAACGACATCCGTCGGCTGCTGATCATCGGCGCGATGAGTCGCATCACGGGCCGAGCGCGCGATAAAGTGCCCGCCGAGAGCTGGCTGGGTCGCAAGCTCATGCGCAAGCCCAAGATGTTGGTCGGGATCGCGCTGGCCAACAGAATGGCGCGGCAGATCTGGGCGATGCTGACGAAGAACGAGGATTACCGGGATCCGGCGTTGGCGACTGCATGACCACCGTGTCGTGACCAGCCAGCAACGGTGCCAAGGGGGAGTGTGAGAAGTCGACGACCTGAATGGGCGCAACGATCGAACAGATCGGGATCAGGAAAACCAGTAGGCTGCTGCGAGCGCAAAGCTCTCATTTCAGATGTGGACCAGATCCGCTGATCACCATACCGGCCCGCGGCCTCTCGAAGTGCCGCACATCAAGGCCTGAAAGAAGACCGCACTCGATCACGCACCGACAGGTTCAGAAACCTCTTGCATCTTGGGCGGCAACCAAAGAAGCAGCCTGCTAGGAGTGCGCAATTGCTCTGAACTTGTAGCCGCCGGGGCCCATGATCAACGCATTGAAAGATCAGGTCTTTGACTTTTGTTGCTGGAGCCGCTCGAGACCGGGTACCGCGCCGCCGGTCAATTCGATGCCTTGGCACGTGAGCCAAGCGTGGGCCGCAAACTCATCATCCATGCGACCCGCGCCGACATGAATCTCGAAGGGCACACGATGGCGCAGGATCTGTTCTGCCGCGAGAACCCGCACCAGACAATCGGCGCGAAAGGGAAGCCTGCGGGCGAGACCATTTATGGCCCAGGCGAGATCACGCAGCCAGGCTTCGGACACCTGCCCTGCAGATCTGGTGCGGCCAGTGCCGCAGTGCTCCTTCGTAAGCAGATCTGCCAGCACAGTCTGATCGTCAAGTTCGACCCGCACCCGAGCGATGACCAGCGCTCCTGCCGCCCGAAAGAGACACTCCAGACGCTGAAATGTCGGCCAAGAGGCGGGTCTCATCATTCGCCGGGGTCGTGTATGTCAATCAGCTTATGCTCCAGCATGTCGCTCAGGAAAGTTAGCAGATCCGCGTTGATCCGAGCGCGATCTTCGCCCGAACGCATGTGCAGCGTGTCCGTCAATGTCTGAAGATCCGCGCCGTTCTGGAGCATGTCCCAGATCTCGGCACCGGTTTCATCCAGGCCGTAATAGGTTCCGTTGCGGAGATTGAGCAGGACAATGTCGCCCAATACATCGCGGACCACACAGTCGGTCGAGGCGCGCAGGGGTGTGTCTGGTGGCAGAGGCTGCATCGGATTCAAACTCCCTTCCCGGTGGCCATGTCTTTTAATGTTTCGTCGATTGCGACTGCGACGCGCGGGATAATCCCGTAATCCCGCGGATAGTTCAGGCGAAAGACAGGAACATGGCTGGCGAGGTCTGCTGCAAGCCCGAACCGCCTTGACGCCTCCTTAATGTCATCCGGATCATTGGCAAAGCTGTTTGCAATAATGGCTGCAACGGCATCGGATGGCCGAAGGCTTTCGACCGAGACCGTTTTCTCTTGCTCTGCCAGAACGAAGATCGCGTCGAGCGGTTTGGGGTCGTGGACCTCGCGCAAGTGGAAGACGTGTTTGCCAAAGCTGTCGATCCCAATATCTTCTTCGTCAGTGCCACACACTGCGCGGGCTGAATCTGGATTCAACCTCAGGCGGGGAAAAAGGGCTTGGGCGACAGGGGGATTTCTGTCAAAAAACACAACGATGGTGTCGTCACCACATACATTCCAGTATAAACGCCGCAATGCGGTCGATAGGGTAGACTTTCCAACGCCGGATGGACCTGTCAAAGCAATATTTGCATCTAATCGACATATCAAGGCGGCGTGAAAAATCAACAGATTCCCAGTAAGCGCCAATCGCCGGGGTATAGTTTGCTGTTCTTCGATGTCAGGATTCGGATTTATCAAGCTAGCCAGCAGTCAGATTTCCATGCAGATCGGCCACGTCACAAGTTCTGCTCACTACAGTTGACGTTTGGAGCCGGAACAAAGGCTCACCTCAACCTATCTTTAAATCACGGTCTTCTTTGCCCTAGCGGGGAGCTTGAATCTTCACTCGCAGTACCTGACCCCCCTGCGGTCATCTCAGAAACTGTCCCAAATACCGTCAGTTTTGGTGAGGAATAAACGATGGGTTTCAGCGTGACCGGAGAAATTAATTCTTCGCTGATTTTTACCGACATGACATTCTCCTATGATTCTTCATAAGATGTCCCATCTCGCAAGAGAAGTCAAGATGCCCGTGTTATTGGTCAATGCGCTTTTTTCTTCGAGCATGCTCTGCAAACCGGACATGGCTTGGTTGGCGACGCCGAGTTTTCGGAGACGTTTCAGATCACCTTCGTCCAGACCCGTCTCTCGCCCCAGAACTGCGGCGGTCATCTGCCACCCAAGGTGCGATTTATCCTGCCTCCATCGGACTGCGTCTGGCAAGCGCTCGCGCATTGCCTGACGGAGCAGGTATTTCGGCCAACCCTTCGCCTGCATCACTTGCGGCGGCATCTGCAGGCAGGTGCGGATCACACGCAGATCCATGAAGGGGTCACGCGGTTCGATCCCGAATTCCGAGGCGACGCGATCATATCTTTCCCGTCCGACGGTGAGATTGGTTCCCAGGACTGCCCCAAGGCGCGGCGCGGAAGTAGCAGACCGCGATCGAGAATAGAACCGCCGGCGACGCGCCTCGATATCCACCCGCCGCGCGAGGTCATCCGAGACCATTCCCAGCCTGTTGGGCGCGGGCGGGCGCAGCGCGCGCATGGCCTTGTGCCGCGCCATGCGCACCTGTTCGGGCAGCGCAACCCGCCACGCCGCTGTAGCAAGGGCCCACGCCGGATGCGGCCCAAAACCTCCCCAGAATTTCCTTGACCCGGCAGCGTCTTCCAGGATGTCCCGCCATCGGCCTTGCGCCAGAAGCCGGGCATGGACGTCACCTTCAGAGAATACGACGTCGCCTGCCACGCCATCGAGAACGACGCGCAGCCCGTCGGCCTGCGCCGTGGCATAAACCGCCCTGAGAAGAGTCATCGTGCTGTCGAAAGGCTCTTCGCTGTTGCGCATGGCCTCGAACAGAAGTTGCAGCATGTCTTCGGGGCCATCGCAGGGAATGCGTGTGGGCCTGATGCCAGGCACCGCCATCATGGCATCAACAGCGCGGGTTTCCTTGCAGTCCTTGTCATTCGGATTGACCACCGAATAGGTTGGCAGCGGGCCACCCCCGGCCTGCGCAAGTAGATCAGAGGCGATCGCCACGACAGAGCCGGAATCCATCCCGCCACTCATCATCGCGCCCACCGGACCGTCGCTGCGCAAGCGCGCGCGCACGGCGTCGGTGAAGACCTCCAGAAAGGCTTCCTCGTATTCAGCGTCGCTCAGACCGATCAGTTCCGGCGGCATCTCCATGTCCCAGTAGCGCGAGATGCGCAGCCCGTTCGCATCAAAGACAAGTCGGTGTGCCGGCGGCAGGCGAAATATCCCGCGAAAAAAGGTCGATGTCCGGTCGATCCCCTCCATGTCCTCAAGAAAGTCGGCGATCCGCCCTTCGTTAAGGGGAAAGGCATCGGGCGCGATGCTGCGCACGGCTTTGGGGCGGGAGGCGAAGATCAGCCGCGATCCGTCTGTGACCCCGTAGATCAGTTGCTTCACGCCCATCTGGTCGCGGGCCGCAAAGAGCTTTCGGTCCCGCGGATCCCAGATCGCGAAAGCAAAATCCCCGAGCAGGTGTTCGGGACAGCCCTCCCCCCATTTGAGATACGCCAGAAGAACAAGCTCGCCGTCGCCCACTACGCGGGCGGTCAGATCAACCGACAGCAATGCGGCGAGTTCTTCGCGATTGTCGAGCCGGATATCCGCCGTGATGACACAGCCTGTCCCGCTGTGAACCAATGGCAGACATTCGACGCGCGCCTCAGGCGTCGAAGCGAGCAAGGTGTGCCCAAGAGCCGCATTGCCTTCTGTCCAGTGCCGGGTCCCGTCCGGGCCGCGTTGCTCCAGCATGCTGGTAAGTTTGCGCAGCGCCTCTCCATCGGGTGGCGCAGACCGTCGAGAGCACACAATCCCGCAGATACCACTCATGCCCGCAACTCTCCCACTGATGAGGGGCTTCCGGTCGGAGAGCTCTCGTAAAGAGCACCCTTGTGAAGCCTCAGGATCCGATCCGCAAGTATGAGACTTGCAGGGCGATGCGTGATGAGGATCACCGTGCGCCCCTTGAGGGCAGTGCGGGCAATCTCGACGAACCGCGCTTCGCCTTCGGGGTCGAACATCGCGGTCGGTTCGTCCAGAACAAGTATGGCAGGCTTTTTCAAAAGCGCACGCGCCAACGCGATGCGCTGGCGCTGGCCCCCTGACAGGCGGATGCCGCGCTCTCCGATCTGCGTGTCGAGTCCATCGGGAAGCTCGCCTATAAATCCCCAGGCCTCTGCTTCACGGGCTGCGGTTTCGATCCGGGCGCGTGTCGCTTCGGGATCACCAAATCGGATATTGTCGGCGATCGTGCCGTCGACCAGAGCGACGCGCTGCGGCACCAACGCGATCTGCCCACGGTAGGCCGCCAGGTCCAGTTCTGATATATCGTCTCCGTCGAGCAGGATGCGTCCTTTGTTCGGATCACGAAACCGCAGCAAAAGGTCCAACAGAGTTGTTTTGCCTGCACCGTTTTCGCCGGTGATCGCCACGGTTTCACCGGCGGCAATGTCGAAGCTGATCCCGGTAAGAAGTGGTGGACGGTTTATATACCCGAAGCACACATCCTCGAAGCGGATCGCGCCATTTACATTTGCAAGAGAACGCCCACCCTTACCTTCAGGGCGAATTGCGAGCACCTCATCCATATGCCTGAGTGCGCCGCGGGCGTGCTGAAACTGCCCCCAGAGATCGGCGAGACCTGCGACGGGCTGTGTCAACAGGCCAGCATAAAGAAGGAAACTTACCAGATCTGCCGGGGTCATCGTCCCCTCGGTTACCCTGCCTCCGGCCAGCCACAGAACGAGGACCACAGATGTGGCTGCGACAAGTTGCACCAGCGGCCCGAGCAGGCTCTGATACGCTATCATGCGCTGTTGCAGGTCACGATAGCGGAAGACGCTGTCGGTGTATCGCTGGGCCTCCAGCCCCTCGCGCGTGTAGGCTTTAAGGGCCTGAAGAATGGACAGATTCTCATCGGCGATGGAGACCGTTCGCGCATAGGCATCACGGATCTCTCCCGCGAGTAGGCGAATGTTGCGACCAAGGAGCTTGAGCAGAATGTAAAAGACCGGGATACCGATGACTATGGGCATCGTGAGGATCGGATCAATCCGAAGCATGAGCACGATGGCACCTGCCAACACAATGATTTTTGGCAAGAGCCCCAGAACAGCCCCGGTGGCAAACTCGCTGAGCACATCCACTTCCCGCGTGATCAGCGACAAAAGATCACCGCGCCGACGGTCGTCGATCCAGGGCAATGGCAGTCGCTGAAGGTGGTCGTAAAGGTCGATCCTCAAGCTGGCGGTCAGCCATTCAGCGGTGTTTGCGAGCATGCGCCGCTGCGCGATCTGCAAACCAGCCTTCAGCGCAAAGAGGCAGATCAGGCCAACGGCCAGACTGCCCAGTGGCAGTTGCGACGACGACAGCAGCCCGCCCACGATCCGCCCGCCCAGCCAGGGCACTATCAGGACTGCCGCGCTCTCTGCCAGCATCAGCACAAGACAAAGCGCAAGCGGCCAGCGAAATGGCCAGAGCTTGTCTCTTAGCACCGCGATGCTCATGACTTGCTCCGCCGAGCACGCAGATACTTGATGGCGCCCGGCAGAAGCCGCCGCACGTGAAGGACGGCAAGCCAGTCAAATCGCCCGCGTGCAAAGCGCGCGCGCATGTAGTCCTCGTCCGGCAGCAACACTTCGCGCAAAAAACGTATCTTCCTGCGTAAACCTTTGGTGGCCGACAGGTTCATGAAAATCGACTGAAGCGGCCCTGCCGCGATATAGCGTGACACTTGCCGTGGTCCTTCAATGTCGAGACGCTTGAGAATGTCCGTTTCGATTGGATAGCCAAGTCGCGTAGACATTTGGACCAAGGTATCCGACAAGACATCAGCGATCGCTTTTGATATCGCGCGCTCAACAAGGTCCGAACGTGTGTCAGTGTCCATTGCATCAAAGAGCAAGGCAATATCTATAAGCCACGACAGGCTGTCGATCACCGGATGCGCAACTCCATTGAGATAGATATGTGTGGGCCTGTCGATATGTAGACGACGATGCACTGCCGCAAAAAGCAGCGCGTCCACATCGCCCAGCCGCCGTGCCACTAAATGAAGCGACTCAAACGGCTTCGAGCGTGCAAACAATTCGGCATGAGTGAAAAGGCGTGCGAGAACCGGTGAAGAATTCAGCCGCCAGTGAAGATCAATGTCATGAAGCTGTCCTGTCAGGTCTGCCTTCTGGAAAAGCGCCTCGGCCCAAGCAGTTGTTCCGTCCACTGCCAAAGTTCGCCGGAACCCGGCCTTCTCCAGTGCCTCAAAAGCCCATGCGCGGCCATCCTCTTCAACCAGCAGATCGCTGTCGCCACGAACCCGCGCTGACGGGCGTGGGTAATGGCTGTAGGCCAGCGCCGTGCCCTTCATGAGGATCGGGGAAAGACCCGCGTCCGTCAGAGCGTCTAGCGCCAGTGCCAAGACGCGCTTGTGTTGTTCCTCCCACATCTCACGCGCGAGCAAGCGATGCTGCAGCAACTGCGCCAGATCTTGAGGAAGGCTGGTAACATCGGTCGTCAATGCGAGAAGCGGACCCATCCCGTTGAGATCTATCCTGTGCATGAGGCGCGCGCGATCCGCATCACGCAGGATCTGGTGCGGCGCGCCAACACGCCGCCATTCCGCAAGTCTCGCGTCGAGCGACTCATCGGATGGCAACATACTGGTACATACTCCCTTGCGGCATACCCGTGCTGATACAACTTTTGCGCCTAAAGCCAGATAAAAAAGGCTCGCCCCAGTTGGCAGTCGGCTTAACCATTAAACAGAGGTGGTCCTGCTTTGTCGACCAGATTGCAGCCAAGTTAAGGTGGATCAGGGTTTCTGATCAGGCTGCCATTCTCATGGGTTCGGTTTGGTTGGCATGGACCTCATCCGGGGTCAAGATGCCGTGGGTCGAGTGGGGTC
>PXDM01000280.1 GCA_003565055.1 Paracoccaceae bacterium | reverse complement strand
GGCGATTCCTCGGATTTCATCGTGACTGTTGCCGCCATAGATGAAGTCATCGCCCTCCCCGCCGGTCATGGTGTCGCGTCCGCGCGTGCCGAGCAGATACTGGCCCGAAACATCCTCAGGCTGCGGCATGGGCGGGGGATCAGGGACAATCGGCGCAGGCCCCTCGGGATAGGTCGGCCGGTCAGCACGCGGGGGCAGGGGCTCGATTTCCTCGAAGATCAGAAACATCGAATCCGGCCCTTCCAGACCTGTCGGGAAGATGTCTTCCATCTCAAGCATGCGGCCATCATGCGAGTGGATCGTGACCGTCACACCGCGGTAACTGAGAATTGCGCCTGTCTCCATAGGCGTGAGCGAGAGCTGCATCGTGCTGCGCAGCATCGGCAGGTCGCTGAGGTCGAGATGGTCGCGCCCGGCCCAGAAATCAGTGATCGTGACTTCGGTGCTCTCGGCGCTGATCACGAAGATATCGCGCCAGGCCCCGCCGGTCAGGGTCGAGCGCCCCGGCCCGGAGATCAGGAAATCATGCCCGATCCCGCCTGACAGCGTATCATTGTCGCCAGTCGCGAACAGCACGTCATTGCTATTGCCCCCGGCGATCAGTTCGCCGCCTGCGCCCGAGCCGGTCTCGACGACACCGAAATTGGTCAGATCGACTGTGTAATGCGAGACGCCGGGGCTGTTCTGGGCCCCGATCATCACATGCAGCAGGCTGTCATCGGCGAATGTGGAGACAGTGACCGGCGCATTCAACCCGCCACCCTGGCCATCGCCCCAGGCTTCCATATGGATCAGCTTGCCCGTCGGCAGCAGCCGGAACATGTTGACCCCGTGATCCGCGCCGACGGCGAAGACGAAGACATGATCGCCATGCTCGACCACTGAGACATCCTGCACATTGGCAAAGCGCGTGGTGCCGCTGTCCATGATGTGATGCGTCGGGCGCAGCGCCCCGCCCATATCGACCGCGATGACGATGAGGCTGGAGCTGCCGCTCGACCCTATGACCAGAAAATCCTGCCCCTGAACCGAGGTCAGTTCCATCGCGCTGGGCGTGGCCAGCCCCAGCCCGTTCTGCATCCCGATGGAGCTGACCTCCAGCCAATCGCCATTGGGCATTTCGCGATAGGTGATCACCTGCTCATTCATTGCGCCGAGCGTCAGCGTGTAATTCTGCCCGCCAAGGGTCAGTTGATGCACGGCCACAGTCTTGTCGTTCCAGCCATCATCGGGCAGCAGTTCCGTGGGACGGTCGGTGAGCTTGGTGAGGCTCGCCAGCGCGCCTGTCGCCCCGTCGAGATGCGCGTCCTCCATCTGCGCGAAGCTGAAATGGCGCACTGGTCCGAAACTGCCATCGTCATTGAGCCGCACGCCCGAGAGCTGCGTGGCATTCGCCCCGACGAAGAGGAGTGTCTCGCCATTGATCTCGGCCTGCGCCAGTTTGAAACTGGTCCGATGTTCCAGCGCATCGGGAAAGGCAAAGGCCCCGGTCTGGGTCAATGTGCCGTCGGGGTCGATCCGGTAGGCCGCCAGCCCCCCGTAAGTCCCTGTCGTGGTGACAAGAAATGTCCCCTCTGTCGTGCTGACAAGCTCTGTGTCACTGATTCCCTGATCCAACAGGTCCGCACCTGTTGAATAGACGCCACCCAGCCGAAGCCACATGTGCTCACCCCTTACTTCACCGCCAATGAGTCTGGCGCGCAGGCGCGTGTCAGGCAGGGCGGCAATTGGGCAAAATAATGACCCTTGCATCGAATGCGATGCATCCGGGCATGGTCTGCTTAACCGAAGCTTAGAGCTTCCGTGATTGTTTCGTATTCATGACCTTTCACAGCGCCCAGAGTTTTCCGCCCTTTCAGACCGGCCCGGCCATTGGTGCCGACGGGGGATCGGTCGGGTCGACGCCTTCTGTGGGGCGTCTGGTGGCGATTGTGACCACGCATGACCGTCTCGCGCAGTTGCGCGGGGCTGTGGTGCGGCTGCTGTCGACCTCGGACTCGCAGCTCCATCAGATCGTGATTGTTGACAATGCGTCAACAGATGGCACTGCCGATTGGCTGGCCTCCATCGCGGATCCGCGCCTGCATGTGCTGCGGCTCGCGCAAAATATGGGCGGTGCGGGCGGGTTCGCCGCCGGGCTTGATTTCGCGCGCGCGCAGTTCGATCCGGATTGGTTCTTGTTGCTGGACGATGACGCCTGGCCCGCGCCCGATGCGCTGGCGCGGTTTCATGCGAGCGATCTTGCGGGCTGGGATGCTGTGGCGGGCGCGGTGCACGATCCGCAAGGCGGGATCTGCGATATCAATCGCCCGACTTTTGACCCCTTCGCAAGCTGGTCGAACTTCTTTCAGACGTTGCGCGGCGGGCGCGAGGGGTTTCACCTCAAACCCTCCGATTACGCGTCCGAGCATGTCCGGGCCGTTGATGGGGCCTCCTTCGTGGGGTTGTTTCTATCGCGGCGCGGGCTGGCGCTGGCGGGCCTGCCGGATGCGGCGCTGTTCATCTATGGCGATGACGCGCTGCAGACCCTGCGGCTGTCGCGCGCGGGCGGGCGGATCGGGTTTTTCCCGCAGATTCGTTTCATTCATGATCACCCGTCCTCGCAGACGGCGCAGATCGGAAAGCCTTTGTGGAAGGTCTATTACCAGCACCGCAACGCGCTGATTCTCTATCGCTTTGCTGCGGGCTGGCTGTTCTGGCCGATCTGCCTCGTGGTGCTGCCGCGCTGGCTCTGGCGCATCCGCGCCTATCCGGGGCAGCGGCGCGGGTTCCTGCGGCTTTTCCTGCGCGGGGTCTGGCATGGGCTGCGCCAACGAAAATGCTGCGCGCATGCAGATGTGTTGCGCTGGGCGCGATCCGCGCCTGATGCGGGTGAAGGCAGTCAGACGCGGGCTGCGGGGCAGTATGGGGTTACGTCGTCTTAACTGCGATCCGCTAGGCATGGGGCCGGAGCGCGGTGTTGCAAGTGTCGGCGTATATGCATGGGGGCCAGAGTTTCGGGATGCGGGCAGTTCTGAGCAGCGCGGCGCCGGGATGAGAGTGCTGCATTACACATGGGTCGACCCCCAGGACCGGGCCGGGCGCGGGGGCGGTGTGCGGGTCTATCTGCAGACGCTTGTGGCCGTTCAGCGCAGCATGCCCGGTTGGCAGGTTACCACGCTGGCCTCGGGGCTCGCGCATGATCTGCGCGACCGCGCGCCGCGCTGGCGCAGATGTCGCGTGGACCATTACGAGATCGTGAATTCCGGAACGCTGGCACCCTCGCATGCGGATTTCGCCTCACCTGCGCAGATCCGCCATGCTGCGACCGAGGCCGCTTTCGCCGATTTCGTCACCCGGACCGGCCCCTATGACGTGATCCATTTTCATACGCTCGAAGGGCTGCCCGCGCAGGCTCTGGCCCTGCGCGCGCGCCTGCCGCAGACGCGTTTCCTGCTCAGCCTGCACAATTACCACGCCTTTTGTCCGCAAGTGAATCTCTGGCAGCGCGAGCGCGCGCATTGCGCGGATTTCGAGGCGGGCAAGCGTTGCGCGACCTGTCTGCCCGTGCAGCCCAACCCTGCGACAACGCGGCTCGCCTACCGGATTGAGACGCTGCTGGCGCGGCTCGGCATGGGGCCGGGGCGGGAGGTCTATGACCGGCTCTGGCAGCCGCTGATGAAGGCTGCATGGCGGGCGCGCAGGGCGCTGCGCCGCGTGCCTGTGCGGCACAGCCCGCGCGCGGGGCCGCCTGTGACGCGGCGCAGCGATTTTGTCGGGCTGATCAATGCGCATTGCGACGCGGTGCTCGCGGTCTCGGAGCGCACGCGCCAGCTCGCCCTCGGCTTTGGTCTGCGCGCGGTCACGACCTGCTATATCGGCAGCGATCAGGCCGCGCATTGGTCTGCGACCGCGCCCCGGCCCTTGCCCGCGCGCATCGACCCGTTCCAGCCGCTCCGGCTGATCTATCTGGGCTATATGCGCGCCGACAAGGGCTTCGATTTCCTGCTCGATGCGCTGGGCGCGCTCCCGCCCGAGCTTGCGGGCTGTCTGCATCTGACCGTCGCCGCGCGGCGGGGCGAGGCGCGGGTGATGGCACAGCTTCGCGCGCTGGAACCGCGTCTGGCGGGGCTCGACTGGCGCGACGGCTACGCGCGCGACGCGCTTGATACGCTGCTCGCACAGGTCGATTGCGGAATCGTGCCGCCGCTCTGGGAGGACAATCTGCCGCAGGTCGCGCTGGAGATGCATGCGCGCCATATCCCGATCCTGACCTCGGACCGGGGCGGCGCGCAGGAATTGGGCGGCAGCCCGGCCTTGCGCTTTCGCGCGGGCGACGTTCAGGATTTCGCCCGGCTGATCGCCCGGCTGGTGGCGGGGGAGGTCCGGCTTGATGCGTACTGGCACGGGGCGCGGGTGCCGCCGGATATGGGCCAGCATCTCGCGGATTTGGCGCGATTTTACGAAGGTGGACAATGAAAGCGTTGATTCATATCGGTATTCCGAAATCCGGCACCTCGTCGATCCAGTCCTTTCTGGCGCTCAACCGCCGCGCGCTGGCCGATCAGAGCCTGCTCTATGCGCGCTTCACTCCTGCCCATGGCAGCCAGTTCGAGCTGCCTGTCGCAGCGCTCGAAGCCTGCGGCGAGACAGTCGCCCCCGAGCTGGAGCGCCGGCGACTGGGCTTTGTGCGGCCCGGCGATCAGACGGCCTATGTCGCGCGCTATCACCATTTCCTCGACGCGCTGCTGGCACGCGCCACGCAGCCGGTTTTCATTGCCTCGAGCGAGCATATCCACGCCTGGCTGAGCACGCAGGAACGGATCGCGGCGCTTGACGATTTTCTGCGCGCGCGGTTCAGCGCGGTGGAGTATCTCGTCTATCTGCGCCCGCAGGATGAATTGATCGCGTCGAGCTATTCCGAGGCCGTGCGTCGCGGCGCAAGCTATGATTTTCAGACCCATCTGGCGAAGTACAACCGCCTCAACCATTGGTCGCGGCTCAAGCCCTGGCGCGAGGTGGTGGGGCGCGGGCGGCTGCGCGTGCGACTGACCTGCCGCGATGCGCTTGTGGGCGGCAATCTGCTCAGTGATTTCTGCGCGGTCGCCGGGATTGATGCGACGGGCATGCGCCAGCCGCGGCGGGTCAATGCGGCGCTGAGCGAGGGCGAGCTGGCGCTCCGGCGCTATCTGAACCGGCATCTGCCTGTGCTGGGGGCGGATGGTCGGCTGCATCCGCTCTACCGTCTGGCCTTGCTCAGCTTGCGCCCGTTGACAGCGTGGAAGCGCGACAGGTTGCGGCTCTCGGAGGATGAGCGCGCCGCGATCCTGGCCAAATATCAAAACGGCAACGAGAAAATCCGCAAGCGTTTCTTCGCGCGCCGCGAGGCGTTGTTCTGAGCCGCGTCATTTGGGCCTGCGCCATTGCCCTAGTGCGCGGCGCAGGATCGGGCCGAGCTGGGGCAGGGGCGGCGGCACGGCGAGCCCCGCGCGGTGGCGCGCAAGCCCGGCTTGCAGCGCGCAAGCGAGGCGGCTCAGGCGCGTGGGGCGCTGCGCCATCTGCCTCTGCGCGAGATGCGCAAAGACCGGGGCGCGGGCCTGTGCAGGCAGGGCGGCCAGTGCCTGAGCGAGCGCGTGGAGGTCATGCGCGGGCCTTGGGCCAAGGTGCAGGCAGGGCGTTGCATCAGGCTGGCACCGGGTGTTGAGCGTGGCGGCGATTGCGGCGGCGGCGACCGGGTCGGGCAGGGCGCTGATCCGGGCCAGATCGAGGCGCGCGCGGCCCGCGCGGTGCAGGATCAGGGCGGCGGGGTCAGGGGCGGCCAGCCCGGTCGCGGGCTCGGCGAGGCCGCTGTCATAGCCCGCGACAGCGCCGGACGACTGCGCCGCGACAATCACGGCCTGCGCGCCGCGTGTCCCCTCAAGCGCGGTGGCCGCCCAGCCGGGCGCGGGGCAATCGCCCGCGCGCAGCACGGCGGTCCATGCGGTGCTCTCATTCGGGGCGAGCAGATGCGCGATCATGCCCGCCTCTGGCGCTGCGATCCGGCTGATCTGCCACGGCGGCAGGCTCTGCGCCGCGAGGGCCTGCAGGGTCGGGCCGGGGTCACTGCCCGGCGGGCAGATCACGCGGACATGCAAGCGGCACTCCGGGTCGAGCGTCGGGGCGGGGTGGGGCGCGATGTCGCGCGCGCCTGCGCGGTTCCAATGCAGCCCCTCGCGCGCCATCAGTTGCGCCGCGCTTGCAGTGAATTCGGCCTTGAGCGCCTCGGGCGCGGCGGGGGCCAGCCGTTCATGGATGAGCCGCGTCGCAAGCTGCGACAGGCCCTCGGTCTGGTGGCTGAAACCGCCCGCGCGGGCGATCTGCGCGACCTCGGAGAGCCGGCCGAGCTGCTGGAACATGCCCCGGTCGGCGCAATCGGTGATCTGACCGGGGCGGCCGCGATGGTAGAGATAGAGCGGCCGGGGTAGGTAGCGGATGCGGCGCGCCCTGGCGGCTAGGGTCCAGAAGAACGGGTGATCCTCAAACAGCGCGCCGGGGGGGAAGCGGGTCTCGCCGATCAGTGCGCGCCGGTAGAGCTTGTTCCAGGCGGAGGGGAAGAGCCGGGCCACGTCGCGCGCATCTTCAAGCGCGATCCAGCGCGGCTGGCCGGTGATCTCGGGCGCGCCATGGATGGCGGAATGGGGGACTGTGCGGCCATCGGGCCAGAGGAGCGTGACGCCCGAGGCGGTCCAATCCGCACCGCTCTCGATCAGCGCGCGGTGATGTTCGGCGAGAAATTCGGGCGCAAACTGGTCATCGCCGTCGAGAAAGGCGATCATCGCGCCGCGCGCGGCGTCGATCCCTGTATTGCGCGCGGCACTCAGGCCCTGATGCGGGGTCGTGATCAGCCGGAAGCGGGGGTCGGATCCGATGGCCCGGCGCGCGGCCTGAGCCGTCGCATCGCCCGAGCCGTCGTCGATGACGAGCGCTTCGAAATCGCGAAAGCTCTGCGCCTGCAGCGAGGCAATCGCCGCGCCGATCTGCGGGGCGAGGTCATGGCAGGACAGGATCACAGAGATGGCAGGGGCGGACATGATGCGATCAGCCCCCGCGCGGGTGCATCAGATCTGCTTTTCGGGCATATGCACGACCAGCCCGTCCAGCGCGTCCGAGACCTTGAGCTGGCAGGTCAGCCGCGAGCGCGCTGGGTCGGGCTGATAGGCGAAATCGAGCATGTCCTCTTCCATCGCATCCTTGGCGGGCAGCTTCTCAACCCAGTCCGGCGCCACATAGACATGGCAGGTCGAACAGGCGCAGGCGCCGCCGCAATCGGCCTCGATGCCCGGAATGG
>PXDM01000158.1 GCA_003565055.1 Paracoccaceae bacterium | reverse complement strand
CGTGACCGGGCGGAGCGGCCCCTGATCACGATGTCAAACATCCCAGCAAGCCGTTTCGCGCAGGCTTCATGCCGCCAAACCGCCCCTGAACAGCGCATGACGGTGAAAAATCGAGGCGCCCATACGCGCACATGCGGCGAACGTCCGCAAAGTTCCGCAAAGCCGCCCCTCACCATAAGCATTGAAGCGCGAGCTTGATGGTCTGGTCAGCAGCGTCTCATGCTTGGCAAAGGCAAGATCGCGCGACGCATGAGGCAGATCCGCGTGACGCAGACCACCGGTTGCGCGCGGCGGGTGCTGGGGCGAGGCAGGGATTTGGGCGGCGCCACAAAGCGGCAATCTCTTGCCGGGCGGGGCTTTGCGCCCTTCCCTTGTCATCGCGCAAAGGTTAACATCTCGCGACTTGGTGAGCGGCCCTGATTTCGGGCTGTGCGACCATTGGTTTTCAGAGTATAAGGCCCGGACAAGCCGGATAACGACAAACCTGACAACAGATCAGGCAGGGCATGAGGCGGAGAGAGACAGTATGCAGATCCCACAGTATCGGTTCCTGGGCCTCGCGCTCGTGGTCAGTGTCAGCCTTGCGGCCTGCATGGATGGCAACAGCCTGTCCTCGGGCGAGAGCAGCGCGCGCAGTTTGACCGCAAGCGAGCGCGATGTCGAAGACCCCTCGGCCTTCTCCAAGCGCGATAACGGGCTCTGGGATGGTCGCCCGTCGCTTGGTGGCGTCTGGGTCGCGCATCCTGATGTCAGATCGCCCGAACGCGTGATCATCCGCAATCATGAGACTGGCAAAGACACGATCGGCGCACTTTTTCGGCGCGAGCGGATGAATCCGGGCCCGCCCTTCCAGGTCTCGGGCGAAGCGGCAGAGGCCATCGGCATGCTCGCCGGAGCGCCGACCATGCTCGAGGTCGTGGCCCTGCGCATCGAGGAAGCCGCGCCAGCAATGGAAGAGGTCGAGACGGAAGAGACCACCGACATCGCTGCGGCCCCGGCCGCGATGGAAGATATGGCCGCAGATGCGGATGCGGAGATCGCGATGGCCCCTGTCCATGCGGAACCCGAAGCTCCGCGCGGTGGATTGCTCGGGCGCATTTTCGGGCGGCGCAGCACGACAGCTGAGCCTGTTCAGGACCCGGAGGTGATCCTGACCGAGAGCCTCGACGATGGCGCGTTTGAAACCGCGCCCGATGCGCCCTTCGACACGGCAGCCGCCACGCCGCCCCCAGCCGCAGTGCCAACGCCCGCCCCGGCACCTGCGCCTGCGCCCGCCCCGGCACCTGCGCCAACGCCCGCGCCGGCCCCCGCACCAGCAGCAAGCCCGCTGTCCCAGCCCTTCATCCAGCTTGGCATTTTCAGCGTCGAGGCCAATGCCCAGAACGCCCAACGCATGGCGCGCGGGGCGGATCTGAGCGCGCGGGTCGTGTCAGGATCGGCGCAGGGCAATGCTTTCTGGCGCGTCGTCGTTGGCCCGGCCCAGACTGCAGCCGAACAGCGTCAGATGCTGGAGAAAGTCAAATCCCTCGGCTTCACGGACGCCTATGCCGTGCGCCGCTGAGCCCATTCGCAGGAGGCCCGCCATGATCACAGCGATCCCGTCTCTCACCACTGCCGCCCTGCTCGCGCTGAGCGTTGCGACCACGGCCAGCGCGCAGGCGGTCGCCGGGTTTGAAACCCGCGCGACCTCGGCCTATGTGCGTGACCTTTCGACCGGGACAGTGATCCTCGACAAAGGCGCGGATGTGCCACTACCCCCGGCCTCCATGTCCAAGCTGATGACGCTTCTGATGCTCTTCGAAGCGCTGGAAGACGGACGCATGACGCTGGAGACGACCTTCACGGTGTCAGAGCGCGCGCATGCGATGGGTGGCTCGCGGATGTTTCTGGAAACCCGCGACCGGCCCACGGCTGAAGACCTGATCCGGGGCATCGCCGTGCTGTCGGGCAATGATGCCACCGTTGTCGTGGCCGAAGGGCTGGCGGGGACCGAAGATGCCTTTGCCACCATGGCCACGCGCCGCGCGCGCGATCTCGGCATGCGCCATACGACCATCGCCAATTCCTCGGGCTGGCCGCATCCCGATCACCTGATGTCGAAGCGCGATCTGGGGATTCTGGCGGAACATATCCTGACCAATTATCCGCAATATTACCCCTATCTGTCGGAGCGGGAATTCACCTGGAACGGCATCACCCAGCCCAACCGGCTGCCGCTTCTGGGCTCCGGCGTGGGCATGGACGGGCTCAAGACCGGCTTCACCTCGGCGGCGGGCTATTCCATGACCGGCTCGGCGCGGCAGGGCGAGCGGCGCATCGTCTTCGCCTTTGGCGGGCTCGACAGCGAACGCGCCCGCGTTCAGGAGGCCGAGGCGATCATCAACTGGGCGTTCCGGCAATTCGCCAAGGTCTCGCTCGGGACACCCGGCCAGCAGATGGGCGAAGCGCCAGTCTGGCTGGGCGAGGCCGAGACCGTGCCGCTGGAACTCGGCGACGCACCCGATATCCTGATCCCGGCGCTGGCACAGCGCCAGATGGTCGCCCGCGTGGTCTATGACAGCCCCCTGCCCGCGCCGATCTCGCGCGGCGATGAGGTCGGTTATGTCGTTGTCGATGTGCCCGATATGGGCGAGCGCCGCGTGCCGCTTCTCGCGGGCGCGGATGTGGCCGAGGGCGGCTTTGGCGTGCGCGCCATGGCATCGGCGCAGCGTCTGATGAGCATGGTGCAGGGCCGCGCGCGCGACGCGATGAACTGAGCCGATGCAACCGGGCCTCTTTGTCAGCTTCGAGGGGATTGACGGCTCGGGCAAGTCCACGCAGGCCCGCGCGCTGGCCGATCACCTACGCGGGCGGGGCCACGATGTGGTACTGACGCGCGAACCCGGTGGCTCGGACGGGGCCGAAGCGATCCGCCGCCTGCTCGTCGAGGGCGATCCTGACCGCTGGTCGCCCGAGACCGAAATCCTTCTGTTCAACGCCGCGCGACGCGATCATGTCGAAAAGACGATCCAGCCTGCGCTTGCGCGCGGCGCCATCGTCATCACCGACCGTTTCGCCGATTCCACCCGCGTCTATCAGGGCGTCGCGCGCGCGAGCCTGCGCCCGCTGGTCGATCAACTGCATGATCTGGTCATCGGGCTGGAGCCGGATCTGAGCTTCGTGATCGACATGGCGGCGGATGTGGCACTGGCGCGCGGCCTTGCACGCGACTCGGGCGAGGACCGGTTCGAGGAACTGGGCCTCGGCTTTCAGCAGGCGCTGCGCGCGGGGTTTCTTGACCTCGCCCGCGCCGCGCCAGAACGGTTTTGCGTGATCGACGGGGCACGCGCGTCGGAGGTGGTGGCGCGCGATGTGGCAGCGCGGATCGAGGCACGGCTTCATGGCTGAGAGCGAGGCCCCTGTTCCCGACCAGCTTGATGGCGCGCCCCACCCGCGCGAGACGCTGCAACTCTATGGTCATGGCGCAGCGGAAGCGGCCTTTTTGCAAGCCCATGCCAGGGGCCGGCTGCATCATGGCTGGCTGATTTCGGGCCCGCGCGGGGTGGGCAAGGCGACGCTCGCGTGGAAACTCGCGCGCTTCCTGCTCGCCACCCCGCCCGATGACGGGGGCATGTTCGCGCCGCCCCCGCCCGAGAGCCTCGACATCCCCGAAGAGCACCCGGTCGCGCGCCGGCTGCGCGCGGGCGCGGATGGCGGGCTTCTGGTGATCCGGCGCGGGCTGGATGACAAGGGCAATCTGCGGCGCGACATCACCGTCGATGTGATGCGCAAGCTGCACGGGTTTTTCGGGCTTTCGGCCCCCGATGGCGGGCGGCGCGTGGTGATCATCGACGCGGCGGATGAGATGAACGCCAACGCCGCCAATGCGCTGCTGAAGGCGCTCGAAGAACCGCCCGCGCGCGCGATGCTCCTGCTGGTCGCGCATCAGCCCTCGCGGCTGTTGCCCACGATCCGCTCGCGCTGCCGTGATTTGCGCCTCGGGCCGCTTGGTGGCGCGGATTTCGAGGCCGCGCTGGCACAAGTCGGAATCACCGAGAACAGCGCCGCACTCGCGCAGCTCTCGGGCGGCTCGGTCGGCGCGGCGGTGACGCTGGCGCAAAGCGGCGGGGCGGAGATATATGCCACCCTCATCGCACTCTTTCAAGACGCCCCGCGCATCGACCGGGCGCGCGCGCTCAAGCTCGCCGAATCGGCGGCGGGCAAGGCTAATGACGCACGTTTCGCGATGATTCTGTCGCTCTATGATCTCTTCATGACCCGGCTCGCGCGCGCAGGCATTTGCGGACCCGGCCCCGAAGCTGTGCCCGGCGAGGCCGCGCTTTTCGCGCGTCTCGCCCCGCATGCGGGCGCGGCGCGCAGCTATGCGGCGCTGGCGCAAAGCCTCGCGGCGCGGGCGCGGCATGGGCGTGCAGTCAACCTTGACCCTGCCGCCTTGGTGCTTGATATGATGCTGCAAACCGAAGCAGAAGCGCGGAAATTCCTGTGACCCCCGCGCCGGGAGACCCGAATGTCGCTGCCCCAGATCACTGACAGCCATTGCCATCTGGATTTCCCGCAACTGGCCGAGGATCTGGACGCCGTGATCGCCCGCGCCCGTGCCGCTGGCGTCACCCGCATGGTCACGATCTGCACGAAACTGCGCAATCTTGCGCCCGTGCAGGCGATTGCCGAGGCGCATGAGGGCATTTTCTTCGCCGCTGGCACCCATCCGATGAGCGTCGCGGAAGAGCCGATGGTCAGCGTGGCGGAGCTGGTGGCGCTGGCCGCGCATCCCAAGATGGTCGGCATTGGTGAGACGGGGCTGGATTACCATTACACCGCCGAGAGCCGCGAGGTGCAGCAAGAGAGCCTGCGCATCCATATCAAGGCCGCGCGCCAGACGGGCCTGCCGCTGATCATCCATGCGCGCGATGCTGATGACGATATGGCGCGCATCCTGACCGAGGAACACCGCGCGGGGGCGTTCACTTGCGTGATGCATTGCTTTTCCTCCTCGCAAGCGCTGGCCGAGGCCGCGCTGGGTCTGGGGTTTTACCTGTCGATGTCGGGCATCGCGGCCTTCCCGCGCAGCGACGCTCTGCGCGCGATCTTCCGTGCAGCGCCGCTGGAGCGTATCCTTGTCGAGACCGACGCCCCATATCTCGCCCCGCCCCCCTATCGCGGGCGGCGCAATGAACCGGCCTATACGGTTCACACCGCCGAAGTGGGCGCGGAGCTGTTCGGGATCAGCCTAGCAGACTTCGCCAGCGCCACAAATGCGAATTTCGCGCGTCTGTTCCGGAAGGCCGCGTGATGGCGGAATTGCGCGCCACGATCCTCGGTTGCGGCTCGTCGGGCGGCGTGCCGCGTCTGGGCGGGCATTGGGGCGAGTGCGACCCCGATGAGCCGCGCAACATCCGCCGCCGCTGCTCGCTTCTGCTGGAACGCATTACCGAGGACGGCCGCACGCAGGTATTGATCGACACTTCGCCCGATATGCGCGCGCAGCTCCTGGATGCGGGGGTCGGCAGGCTCGATGCCGTAGTCTTCACCCATTCGCATGCTGATCATGTCCACGGGATCGACGATCTGCGGCAATTGGTGTTCAACACGGGCACCCGGCTCCCCGTCTGGGCCGATGGTGCAACGCAGGATGCGCTGTTTGCACGCTTCGGCTATGCCTTCATCCAGCCCAAGGGCTCGCCCTATCCGCCGATCCTTGAGATGCACACGATTGACGGGGCAGTGCAGATCGAGGGCGCGGGCGGGCCGATCACCCTGCACCCGATCCGGCTGAACCACGGCACGGTCGATGCGTTGGGCTTTCGCTGCGGGGGGCTGGCTTATGCGCCTGATGTGGTGGGGATTTACCCCGAAAGCTGGCCGATGTTCGAGGGGCTGGAGATCTGGATCATCGACGCGCTGCGCCGCAAGCCGCACCCGACCCATGCGCATCTGGAGATGACCCTTGAGTGGATCGCGAAGATGCAGCCCAAGCGCGCGGTGCTGACGAATATGCATATTGATCTCGACTATGCGACGGTGCTGCGCGAGACCCCAGAGCATGTCACACCAGCCCATGACGGGATGGTGCTGCGGCTGCAGGTCTGAGGGGATGCAGGCGCTCGCAGATGTTATCCTGCCGGTCTTTCTGGTCATCGGCTTTGGCTATGTCGCGCGCTGGCGCAAGCTGATCTCGGATGCGCAGGTCGATGGCGTGGTCTGGTTCACCCAGAGCTTCGCGATCCCCTGCCTTTTGTTCGTCGCCATCGCCCGGCTCGATCTGGGGCAGGATTTCGACTGGCGACTGCTCCTGAGCTTCTACGCGGGCGCACTGAGCGGCTTTATCCTCGGCTTTGCGGGCGCACGGATTTTCTTCAAGCGCGATTGGGAAGATTGCGTGGTGATCGGGTTTGTGGCGCTGTTCTCGAACTCGTTGCTGCTGGGCCTGCCGATCACGGAACGCGCTTATGGCGCGGATGCGCTGGGGGCAAATTTCGCCATTATCGCAGTGCATTCACCCTTTTGCTACGCCGTGGGCATCACCACGATGGAGGTGATCCGCAATCGCGGCGGCGGGATGGGCGAGACGGCGACGCGGGTGCTCTCGGCGATGTTCCGCAATGCGCTGGTGATCGCGATTGCACTTGGATTTGCCGTCAATCTGAGCGGGCTGCCGATCCCGGGCGTGGCGAATGACGCGCTGGACATGATGGTGCGCGCGGCGCTGCCCGCGGCGCTGTTCAGCCTGGGCGGGGTGCTCTATCGCTACCGGCCCGAGGGCGATCTGCGCACCATCGGGTTTCTCGTTGCGTTGTCGCTCGTGGTGCATCCGCTGATCACCTATGGGCTGGCCCGTGGCTTCGGGCTAAGCACCGAGGCGATGCGCTCGGCAGTGGTGACGGCGGCGATGGCGCCAGGTGTGAATGCCTATGTGTTCGCCAATATCTACGGGCGGGCGAAGCGGGTCGCAGCGTCTTCAGTGCTGATCGGGACCGCCGGCGTGATCGTGACAGGCTGGGTCTGGCTACAAATCCTGCCCTGACGGCAGCCTGTATGGCGAACGAGGTGACCTAGTGAAGCCACTTTTGCATGATGGGGGCGGTCAATACCTATGGCAAGCTTGGTTGCAACAAGTCTTGAACACCCGTTCTCAAAGCTGAACTGCTTTCAACTAGCCTTCGGGATTGGGCAAGCAGACCTTCATCAGCAGATGGTGCCGTGAACAGCTCTGATACGAAGGAAGGCATTTCCGCCTCAGATTCTCGAGGTGATTGGTGCTCCTCAATTCTGCCTGCACGAGTGCGCTCAGCTTCCTCGAGAAATTCCGACACCGCTTCGGATACAGCTGGTGTGTGGCCGTCATTAGAACCTGAGTTCTCTTCGACTTTCCAAAACCGCTCGAGTAAACCTGCCTGCTCCGAAAAACCAAGCGCAAGAAGTCGATCGCTTAAGGCTTTTGCAATGTCTGAGGAGAAATACTCTTCCATCCAAGGTCTCTGCTCAAACAGATGATGAATGAACTCGATATCGTCCGCAAACTCTGATAGTTTCTGAAAGATATACCCTTTTGTATCCGAGTATATCTCTGCAGAGTGAGACGCTTTCATTTTACCGCCAATTTCGAATGCCTCGTCAAAATTACCTCGGTTTGCATATGCCCTCGCCAACAGTAGTTTTAGCTGTTTTCCGTGCATATGCCCCCTCAGCGGGAGCAACCTGCTTTCTGCAACACTGATCAAATCGTCATCCAGAACAATGTCGGCGGCGTCAGCGCGCTGAAGTAGAAATAGTAGAGCCTCATCAGACGTTTCAGGCGAGACCATGTTTCCGGTATTGCGCGCATTCAGATTGGCACGATCTTCATGTTCGAGGCTCGCTCGTGACAGGGCGATGCGCGGCTCTTCCGGCGACGCAACTCTTTCGATATTCGCCTGAATGACTTCTGCAAAGCGCC
The DNA here is from genome assembly GCA_003565055.1 of Paracoccaceae bacterium. Taxonomy (GTDB): domain Bacteria; phylum Pseudomonadota; class Alphaproteobacteria; order Rhodobacterales; family Rhodobacteraceae; genus Roseinatronobacter. The sequence goes on along the minus strand of PXDM01000158.1, from coordinate 18,975 downwards.
GCCCTGTATCACCACTGAGGCGCCGAACGACCTCTGGCCCCAAATGTGCTCTCAGCGTCGGGTTGAGGTACTCAAACAGTCTAGCCAGTTCCCTCGCAATGTCCGGACTTTCAAAATGAGGCGCTTCGGAAGACAGAACATGCCATAGACTTACCTCTGGACCACAATGCAAATAGTTTGAAAAATCGAAAGATGATCGTTCGGTATCCAAATCGATCAATGCACTAACAGACATTACAATCTCGACCAATTCAGAAGGGAGCTCCACAAGGTTCAAGAGAGCCCGGGCTTCAGCTCCATGTCCGATTGCAAAATATCCCACGATGGCAGACATGATTTCAGATTCGCGTACTCTGTCCAGATCATCGTAGATACTTGCCATGAGGTTCTTGACCTCCGCGCTTGATGAAACCAGGTCCTGATCAGAAACCCGGATCAAGTCGAAGAATGAACAAATCTCGTCAACCCCTTGGTCAAAAATTTCACCATTCGAAAAGCCGGTCGCTCTGGACGAGAAATGCTCATTCAAACTAATATTCGATGGAATAGCAGTGCGCGGTTCTTCTGGTTTTTCTTCGGCATGTGGCTCCATTTCTACTGAGGCGTTCAGCTTGCCGCCGCTGACTGACCGCGCAAGAATTTGCGCCAAATCGCTGGCGAAGGATGAATCTGCCACCGCAGGTCGCTCATCGGCTCTTTCGACTTCTTGAGGCAAGGCATTGGTGAATGACCTGTCCAGAGTGAGCAGATCGCGTAGCTCCGAAGACCCGCCTTGCTCAGTCATTGATCGTGCAAGCAAGCTTCCTGCGCGTCGAGCGGCGTCACTAGGTTTTGCGCCCCCAATCTCAGGTCTTGCCGGCCGTTGAAGCGGTCGCAGGGTCGATTGTTGCACAGGAATTTCGCGAGACGCCGCTCCCGAGATATCAATCACCAGAAACTCGGGGAGATCATTCGATGCACGAATGTCGCAGTCGCATGCGAGTGCCAGCGTGAGTCGGCTCTCCTCCGCCACGACCCGTGCCAATCTCGTCCTTGGGATCCGTGAAAAAGTCTGCGAAAGATCAAACACAAGGGGGGGGCCGCCGATTATGACCTCGGCCGACGTCCCGTCCTTCCGCAGAATCCACGTGTTTTCTTCCGGAATCTGAAATACAACTCGCGTGAAATCTTCATGCTCGCCCGCGCGCACAGGGACGGTTGTCACCTGCGCACTTGCATGAGTTGCACAGAGTCCGAGGACCAGGATGGCAGCTTTCAGCGCGTGATTGAGCATGGATTATGCCGCATTCTTCTTGAGCTCACGCATCGCATTTTCCAGGTCTGCAAAATCGGGTCTTTGATGATGCGGTGTATTCTGCCGACCCACTTCAATGCAGATATTGGCGGGATGCGCGTGGAGATTCGCGATCAGGACTTCACGGATCAATTGGTTGAAATGATCATCTTCCTCGACAATAGCCCGCATACGGCTCGCGATAGGTCCAACGAAACCATATGCCAGAAAAACGCCCAGAAAGGTGCCCGTCAGAGCGCCGCCGATCATTTTCCCAAGGATATCCGGCGGCTCATCAATCGCGCCCATCGTCTTGATGATGCCGAGAACCGCCGCCACAATACCGAGCGCTGGCAGCGCGTCGGCGACAATCTGGACGGCGTGACTTGGGTGGAGTTGATGATGCTTATGCGCCATCAGCCTCTTGTCCAAGACTTCCTCGACCTGATTGGGATCATCGTAATTCATCGACGCCGCGCGCAAGGTATCGCAAATAAGCTCGACAGCATCATGATCTGCCTGAATTTTCGGGTAACGCGAGAAAATCGACGAGGCATCAGGGCCTTCGATATGCTCTTCGACCGCAACAGGGTTTTGTCTGCCAAGCCAGATAAGTTCGAACAACAGGCAGAGAAGATCATGGTAATCCTGCGGTTTCCACTTCGGCCCCTTGAAAACCCGCCCGATTTCGCGACCACTCGCTTTCACAGTGGAGATATCGTTCCCCAGCAGAAATGCGCCGATCGCAGCGCCGCCGATCATCACCATCTCGAAAGGCAGCGCCTTCAGGATGATGCCCATCGTCCCGCCGGACCCCAGATAGCCGCCGAATACCATGAATAGGACAACCAGTATCCCGACAATTGCGATCACAGCAGACCCCTGAGTTTGGTTGCGTCAAAGTGTTCGGGCGACATGCTGCATTGCTGCACACTGTCCTGCGCCTTACCGCCTTTATCGTGGATTTCTGTTAATGAAATACTTCTACGCGAAGGTTTTTTCCGGCCAGTGCCGAGTCCCGCCCGCTGTATTCCGGACGGCGCTCAGTCCGGCAGCTGAATGCTGTGACGAAGGGCACCGTCAGCCCGGTCAAAGAGCAAGAGCGCCCCGTCATCGCCCAAGACCAGCACCCAGTCGCGCGCGAGCGTGATCGCTTCGGGCCGCACGCCTTCGGGCAGGGTGATCGCATCCGGCAGGGCAAGCGGTGCGGGCGCGCGCCCAAGGCGGGTGACAAGCAGACCCACGATCAGTATGACCCCCACAATCATCACGCTTGTCAGAACGACCACCAGACGCCGGATCAGGCGCAGGTCAGATGGCAGGTCAGGAGGCATGGACATGGCTGAGGCACCTTTCTCGGAGATCGCAGTGATAATCGGGGCCAGCCCCCCTGCCCGGCTTGATAAGGCCTTGGCGCGCGATGCGCCAGAGGGGCACGGTCTGTCGCGCTCGCGGATCATGAAACTGATCGAGACCGGCGCTGTGCTGCGCGACGGCGTGGCTCTGCGCGACGCACGCGCCAAGGTCGCCGAAGGCGATTGCGTGACGATCCGCATGACGGAGGCCGCGGGTGTGGAGACCATCGCACAGGACATCGCGCTCGACATCATCTGGGAAGACGAGGCGCTGATCGTGATCGACAAGCCTGCAGGCATGGTCGTGCACCCTGCCCCCGGCAGCCCGGATAAGACGCTGGTCAATGCGCTTTTGCACCATTGCGGCGACAGTCTCTCGGGGATCGGGGGCGAGAAGCGACCGGGGATCGTGCATCGCATCGACAAGGACACCTCGGGGCTTCTGGTGGTGGCGAAATCTGACCGCGCGCATCAGGGCCTGGCCGCGCAATTCGAGCGCCATACAGTGACGCGCCGCTACCTCGCGCTCTGCTACGGGGTTCCGGATGCGGGCGACCCAAGGTTGCGCGGCGTGCGCGGCGCATCCTTCGAGCAAGGGAATATCCTCAAGATTACCAGTCAGTTGGCCCGGTCGCGCCATGATCGCCAGAAACAGGCCGTTGTCTGGACCGGGGGGCGGCATGCTGTGACACGGGCGCGGGTTCTTGAGGTGTTCGGGCGGCCGCCAGCGCTTGCGCTGATTGAGTGCTGGCTGGAGACCGGGCGCACGCATCAGATCCGTGTGCATCTGGCCCATGCGGGTCATGCGCTGCTGGGCGACCCGGTCTATGGGGGGCGGCGCAAGCTGTCGGAGCGGGCGTTGGGGGCAGAAGCCAGCTTGGCCTGCACGCAATTTCCCCGGCAGGCGTTGCATGCCGCTGATCTGGGGTTCACGCATCCGCTCAGTGGTGAGCCGCTGGCATTTTCCTCGCCGATGCCGCAGGATATGGCAGATTTGGTCACGCGACTGGACCGGTCACAGGCCAACACGAATGAGTGAAGACAGCAACGAATTCCGCGCTCCGCACGTAAACAGATTGTAAAGAAACAAATGGTAGTTTTGCCGCGATGTGGTTTCGTGTCGCCCGGCCAGCCAGACAGGATGACGAGATGAGCAGTTACACCAGCCTTCCCGCACCGAGCCCGGAACAGGGGCTCAACCGCTACATGCAGGAAATCCGCCGCTTTCCGATGCTGGAGCCGGAAGAGGAATTCATGCTCGCCAAACGCTGGGTCGATCATCAGGACACTGAGGCCGCCCATAAGCTGGTAACGAGCCACCTTCGCCTCGCCGCGAAGATCGCGATGGGGTATCGCGGCTACGGCCTGCCGCAAGCGGAGGTCATTTCGGAAGCGAATGTCGGGCTCATGCAAGCCGTGAAGCGTTTCGATCCGGACAAGGGCTTCCGGCTCGCGACCTATGCGATGTGGTGGATTCGCGCCTCAATCCAAGAATACATCCTGCGGTCCTGGTCGCTGGTGAAACTCGGGACGACCAGTGCGCAAAAGAAGCTGTTTTTCAACCTGCGCAAGGCGAAATCCAAACTCGGGGCGCTGGAAGACGGGGATTTGCGTCCTGAAAACGTCGCCCGGATCGCGCGCGACCTGAATGTCAGCGAAGACGATGTGATCTCGATGAACCGACGCATGGCGGGCAGCGATTCGTCGCTGAACGCGACGATGGGCAGCGAGGAAGGTGCGTCGAGTTGGCAGGATTGGCTCGAAGACGAGGACGCCGATCAAGCCGCTGATTACGCTGAACGCGACGAGCTTACCCTGCGGCGTGAGTTGCTGACCGAAGCGATGGATGTGCTTAATGAGCGCGAACGCGATGTGTTGACCCAACGTCGCCTGAGCGATGAGCCAGTCACGCTTGAAGACCTGTCGCAACGCTATGATGTCAGTCGCGAACGGATCCGCCAGATCGAAGTGCGTGCCTTCGAGAAATTGCAGGGCCGCATGCGCACGCTGGCGCGCGAGAAGGGAATGGTCGTCCCGGTGACATAGGCCCCTTCGCCCCCCTGCCGAGCGCCGCGCCACGCCCGACTCTACAATCTGGGGTCGGCTCTTGATCACATCGACAGGCGTTTCGGTGACATCGACTATTGCGCCGCTTTTTTTGACCTCTTATCTCACACCCGCGACGCTGCGCCGAGGCGCAGCGTCCTGGCAGTCAGCACCTCAATCCTGCTTCTTCCGAAGCTTACAGTCCTGCCTCTCACAGGGCAAAGCTGCGCACGGCACCTCTTTTCAGGAAAATTACGCAGGCGGCGTGCAGTAAGCCATTGCCCCTGAACCGCTTCCTGCCTTAACCTCGTTCGATAAATGCATTTGAATGAACATTTTGGCCGGACTTCTTAAGAGGCACCTATGAAAGATGAGCAAAATGATTCTGATTCATTGGTCAGGATTGCGGAGCTTTCAGGGGCAGTTATCCTCAAGATCTCACCCATGGCCGAGAGCAGCCTCGGAACGGTCTGGTGCAGTGACAATGCCCAAGACATTTTAAACCACAGTCCGGATGCGATCGCTGCGAGCTTCGCGGGCGATCACGGCCTCATTCATGCCGATGATCGCGAGCGACTGATCCGCGCGCTTTCCAGCGCACAGACCGCACCGCAGGAGCTGGAATTTCGCATGCAGACCGGCGATGGCAGCGAGGCCACGCTCAAGGCGCGCATTGCGACGGCCGATCAGACTGCGGAAAGCGGCATTCTCGTTCTCCTGCATGATCTCACCCAGCAGGTTCAGGACCAGCGCCATCAGGCGATCCACAACCTACTGAGCGACGAGGCCCATTTTCGCCATTGTGTTGCGACTGAAACGACCCGCTTCGATGACGGGCTGAAACGTGTCTTCGGAATCGCACTTGAGGGCACGCATCGTTTCCCGCACCCCTATCTCGACCATATCCATCCCGAGGACAGAGACAAAGCCTTGCGCAGCTTTCTCACGATGCTCGATGCAGATGAATCCTCCGGCGATGTGCACTATCGGCTCCGGCGCGGGGATGGCAGTTATGCGATGGTCCGCGAACGTTTTCATGTAGACCGTGCCGCGAACGGGCTTGCGGAGATGGTCTATTCTTCCGTGACTGACATCACGCAGTGGCATGAGGAGCGCAAACGCCGCGACTTGCTGGGGCGCGTCTCGGGTCGTGTGGTCATCGACTATGACCAGACGCTCGGACAGCTCACGTTCAGTGGTGCCGTCGAAGAACGACTCGGTTACGCAGCCGACGACATGCCGGGGGATGTCGCGGCTTATATCGACATGCTGCATCCAGAGGATCGCCCGGTCCTGAGCGACGCGATCGACAGATTGCACCAGGGCGAAATCTGGACCACGCCACGCGAGTTGAATTACCGCATCCGGCGCGCTGATGGCAGCTTTGCCCATTTCCTCGACCGCTCGGTGACAATCACGGATGATCTCGGCCGGGCGCGCGGTGTGCTTGTGTCGCTCACGGATGTGACAAATCTGCTGCGCACGCAGGACGCGTTGAGCGCGAGCCATGCGCGTCTGAAAGCCATCGCTGATATTTCGGGGCAAGTCATCGCCGACCTGGACGTTGCGGAGAACAAGGTGGTCTGGAGCGGGGCCATCGAGGAACAATTCGGCTACGCGCCAGAAGAGATGCCGACCGACCCGCTCAGAGCCTTCGAGCTTCTGCATCCCGAGGACCGCGCCCTGCATCTACAGTTGCTCGCAGGGCTGCCAAAAGGGGAAGTCTGGACCGCGCCGTTGGAAGTGCTCTGCCGGGGTCGGCACAAAGATGGGCGCATGCTGCGCATCCTGCATCGCTCGCTGTGCATACTCGACGATCAGGGAAACCCGCGCAATGTGCTGGTCTTCCTGACCAATGTCACGACCCTGACGCTAAAGCAGGATCAGCTTCTCGCCATGTCAGAGATCGCGTCCGATGCGTCTTACGAATACATGCATTACGAAGGACGGGGGATCTTCAACAAGGGTTTCAGCAGTTGTTTCGGTCTTGATATTGTCGGTGAGCACCCATTGCCGTTTTCATGGGGCGACTATGTGCATCCGGATGATCTGAAGCGGCTGGAAGAAGCCTTTGCAGCTTTCATCGTCGGCGATGTGCAGCGCTTCACCTGCGAGTATCGCTTGCGGCGCGGTGATGGCTCCTGGGCGACGGTGCGACAAAACTCCGCTGCGCTGCGCGACGAGGACGGGCGTGCCACTTTGGTCATCGGAACGCTGGACGATATGACCGAGCAGCGCCGCACCGAAGCGCGGCTGCGCGATGCCATCGAGGCGCTCGATAGCGGTTTTGCACTCTATGATGACGATCAACGTCTGGTGATGCACAACCGTCAGTTCGTGGATCTCAACAAAGCCGTGGCCGATTTGATCACGCCTGGCGTCAAGCGCGACGCTCTCTTGAGCGCGAAGGCGGAGCGCAATCTTCTCCTTGCGCCGAACAGAGTACCCTTCTCCGAGATCGGCAGTGAAAAACGCCCGATCAACACCATCATGACCCATTCAGACGGGCGCATGCACAATGTCCGGCTCAGCCCGACAGACACAGGTGATTGGGTTTCGCTCGTAACCGATGTGACTGACGTCATTCAGGAGCAGAAGAAGCTGCGCGCCATGTTTGACGTCTCGGCCGATGCGATGTTTGAATTTGACGTCGCACAAGGCAAGATCGTCTTCGACAGAGGCTTCACGAGTCATTTCGGGTATGACTGGAATGAGACCTATGACGTGCCCTCACCGTGGGAAACCTCTGTCCATCCGGAGGAATATGCCCGCGTCAAGGCCGCGCGGGACGAGTTCATCGCCAGTCGCCGGGTGCGTTTCGACATCGAGTTTCGGATGCAGCGGGCAGATGGAAGTTGGGCCTATGTGGCTGAGCGGGCTGTGGCGCTCCGCGACGACAATGGCAAGGCGGTTCTGATCATCGGGGCTGTGGCGGATCTGACCGAACAGCGCATGATGGAAGACAAACTCCATGCGGCCCAGAAAATGGAGACGGTCGGGCGCATCGCCGGGGGCATCGCGCATGATTTCAACAATCTGCTGGCGGTGATCATGGGCAATGCCGAATTGCTGTCGATGATCGCCGAAAACCCCGGCCAGAAGGAATCGGTTGAGGAAATTGTCGATGCGGCGCGGCGCGGCGCAGAATTGACGCGTCGCTTGCTCAGTTTTGCGCGCCGCTCCCGGCTGGCGCCCGAATTGGTCAATCCCAATGAGCTGGTCAGTGGCATGGGCCAGCTCATCGCCCGCGTGATGCCCGCGACCATGGATGTGCAGACCAGTTTGCAGGCCGGGCTGTGGTCGACGCGGGTGGATCCGTCTTTCCTTGAGAGCGCGCTTCTGAATCTCGTGATCAATGCGCGTGACGCAATGCCGAAGGGGGGCACGCTGACAATCGAGACGGCCAATCGGCGCGTCACTGAGGACTATGCCATCGAGCGCAATGAGAGCATAAGTCCGGGCCGCTACGTGATGCTTGCAGTGACAGATACCGGCACGGGGATCCCGCGCGACCTGCTCGAGCGCGTGGTCGAGCCGTTTTTCACGACGAAAGCGCCGAATCTGGGCTCCGGTCTCGGGCTGTCTATGGTCGATGGTTTCGTGCGTCAGTCAGGTGGCTTGCTGCGGATCTACAGTGAACCCGATGTGGGCACGACGATCACCCTGCTCTTGCCAGCCGCCCCCGATGATGGCCGCAAGAATGCCGTGTCCCGCGCCAAAAGCAAGACGACCATGAACCCGGACGGTCTGCGCATCCTGCTGGTGGAGGATGAGCTGCGCGTGCGCAATGTGATTGCCCGAACACTTCAGAATATGGGCCTGGATGTCCATGAGGCTGAAACAGGCGACGCAGCCATGGAGATCTTCGCGAAGCTTGACCCCCGGCCCGATATTTTGTTGACCGATGTGGTCATGCCCGGCAGCATGCAGGGCCCGGAACTCGCGCGCCGGCTCAAGGCGCTCAAACCCGATCTGTCGATTGTCTTTATGTCTGGTTATGCCAATGAAGCGGCGATCAATGGGAACGGGCTTCGACCGGACGATATTTTCCTGATGAAGCCGATCCAGCGGCAAACATTGATTGATGCCATCGCCCGGATCACCAGCACGAAAACCCAAGGCTGAGCACAGATCCCGACCACGCCGCGGGTCATCAAAGTGCCGCCGCCCAACCCGCTTCGGTCACTGTCAGGGGGCGTCAGTGATCCGAGGGGAGGACGGCGGCGCGATAGCTATCCACAGGGCGTTATTGTCCGGATAAGACTGCCCCGAGTACTCACTCTTTCAGCTTCAGCCCCATCAGGGCGGCTGCGAATGGATTGTCCGGGTCGATCCGGTCGGGTTTGCGCGGTGCGGCGGGTTTGTCGCGCGGGGCGTCGGGCTTGTTGCGCGGGCGCGGCTTGCCGGATTTCGACTTGCCGCCCTTGCCCCCGCGTGGCCCTGCCGCGTCGCTCCGGCCCTCGGGCTTGCGCGCAGGCCGCGCGTCGCGGCGCGGGCGCGGGGCCCAGGTGAAGGTGAAGAAGACCTCTTTGGGCTCGGGCTCTGCGGGCGCGTCGGCCTCAGCGGCCACGGGCTCGGCCGCAGCAGCTTCGGGCGCTTCGGCCTCGGGCGCCGGTGTCTCTGCGGGCGCATCGGTGGGCGTGCTCTCGGGCGTCTCGGCCCCAGCTTCTTCCCCGGTCGCGGCTTCCGTTTCGGGCGCGGCTTTGGGCTTGTCGCGCTCGCCACGCTCGGCCTTGTAACCCAGGCCCTCCATCATATCGGCGAATTGCTCCAGCGTGGTGCCCGTGATCGAGAGCATGTCCGGCGTCGCCTCAAACCCCGCGCGGCTGTCGCAGGCGCGCAGGAGATCGGCCAGACGTTCCAGCATGTCGATGCGGATCGCGCGCGCGCCCGCCGGGCGATAGCCTGCCATGATGTAATGATCCGACGGCACTTCGGAGATATGCGGGATCGTGACCAGCCCCGGCGGCGGGCTTTCGGGGAACGTGTCGAGCCCTTCGGACAGCGAGCGCAGCACCAGCCGCAGCCGTGTCGGCGCGGGCTTCAGCAGCAGCGGCAGAAAGATCGTGAACTGCCCGAACCGCACCCCATGCTTGCGCAGCATGCCGCGCGCTTCCTGATCGAGCGCCTTCACGTCCTGCGCAATGCGGTCGCGCGGGATCACGCCCATGGCTTCGACAAGCTGAAACGCCACCCCGCGCGCAAGGCCCGAAAGGGTCTCATCGCGCGAGAGATTCATCAGCGGCTCGAACAGCGCTGCGATCTTGCGGTCGATGAAATGCTGCAGGCGGCGGCGCACTTTTTCGGTGACGTCATGGCCGGCTTCGTCATCGACGAAAGCCTGCACTTGCGGGCGCAGCGCGTCATCGCCGCGCACCAGCTTGCCAACGGCGCTGTCGCCCCACATCAGCCCGCCCTGTTCGGTGAAATCGAACTCGGTATCGGGCGCGTTGTAGAACTTGTCCGCACGCAGATGGAAGAGCGGCGCGAGGGCGGCCAGCGACGCTTGCCGCAGTGTTTTCGCCTCATCCGCGCTGGCAGTCTTGTCGGGGCGGAAGCGGAAGCCTTCCAGCCGACCGATCAGCTCGCCCTCGACGGTCACTTCGCCCTTGTCATTCACCTCAGCCACAAGGCTCTCCTTCTGCTTCAACCGCCGCAAGAGCACAGAGGTGCGCCGGTCAACAAATCTTTGCGTCAGTCGCGCGTGGAGCGCATCCGACAGGCGGTCTTCTACAGCGCGCGTCGCCTCGCGCCAATGGTTTTCATCATCGACCCAAGCCTTGCGCTGCGCGATATACGTCCAAGTGCGAATATAGGCCAGCCGTTTCGACAAAGCGTCAATATCACCGTCCATGCGGTCAATGCGCTTGATGTTGCGCGCCAGCCAATCGGCATCAATCCGCCCGGCCCCGTGCAGGAATTCGAAGATGCGGCCCAGAAGCCCCGCATGTTCCGCCGCTGAAATCCCCCGGAAGTCCGGCACGCGGCAGACATCCCACAAGAGTTTCAGATCCCGCGCATCGCGCAGCCGGTCGCGGATCTCGGGCTGCGCGCTCAGCGCCTTGAGGGCGAGCACATCATCGGCGTCGCGCGCGCGGGTCAGCCAGTCATTGTCGGTCTGGCGCTCCAGCGCGCCGATCAGCCGCTCGGGCGTGCCGAATTCGAGCCGGGCATTGCGCCAGTGCAATTTGCGCAGCGGCACGAAGCTATGCGATTCAATCGCGGCGGCGATCTCATCGGGCAAGGGCCGCGCCTCGCCCGTCACGCCGAAGCTGCCATCGCTCTGATAGCGCCCGGCCCGGCCTGCGATCTGCGCCAACTCATCGGGCGCGAGCGGACGCATGCGGCGGCCGTCGAATTTATGCGTGGCCGAGAAAGCCACATGCTTGATGTCGAGATTGAGCCCCATCCCGATGGCATCGGTCGCGACCAGATAATCGACATCGCCATTCTGATAGAGCTCGACCTGCGCATTGCGCGTGCGCGGGCTGAGCGCCCCCATGACCACCGCGCAGCCGCCCTTCTGGCGGCGGATCAGTTCGGCAATCGCGTAGACATTTTCGACCGAGAACCCGACGATGGCACTGCGCGCGGGCATCCGGCTGATTTTCTTGGACCCGGAATGCGTCAGCTGCGACATCCGCTCGCGCCGCTGGAACTGCACGCCCGGCACCAGCGCAGCAATCGCGTTGCGCATCGTGTCGGAGCCCATGAAAACCGTCTCATGCAGCCCCCGCGCCGAGAGCAGCCGGTCGGTGAAAACATGGCCGCGATCCGCATCGGCACAGAGTTGGATCTCGTCGATGGCCACGAAATCCGCACCGATTTCGAGCGGCATCGCCTCGACCGTGCAGACCCAGTATTGGGTGCGCTCGGGCACGATGCGTTCCTCGCCCGTCACCAGCGCCACGCAATCGGGGCCGCGCAGGGCGCGAATGCGGTCATAGACCTCGCGCGCCAGCAGCCGCAGCGGCAGGCCAATGACGCCCGTGCGATGCGCGAGCATCCGCTCGATGGCGTAATGGGTCTTGCCCGTATTCGTGGGTCCGAGAACCGCCACGGTCCGCGACTGCGCGCGCATGTTCATCCGCTTCACGTCCTCTTGCGCAAGCTGCGTCTCAGAGCGCTGTGCCGTCCAGTCGCCGCTCCAGACGCTCCAGCGCCACCCTTACGTCGGTGCGGTGCGGATGTATAGCGCGCGCGGCGCTATAGGCGGCGCGGGCGCGTTCCAATTCGCTCAGATCCTCGAAAATCCGGCCCATCCCGGCCAGCGCCGAGAAATGATCCGGATTGCGCGCGAGCGCTTCGGCCAGATCATCGAGCGCGCGGCCCAGTTTGCCATCCATGAACCAGGCAGTGGCGCGGGAGTGATAGCCTTCGGCGAAATCCGGGGCGTGGTCGATGAGCGCCGAGAAATGCTCGATGGCCTCGGTGGTCTGCCCGCGCCGCATAGCGTCGCGTCCGCGCTGCAAGAGCAGGTCCGCGCTCGCAGAGCCGGACCGCGACCAAAGCCGCGTGATCTGGCGCTCCAATCGCTGCCAATCGGGCTGATCGGGCTGTTGCAATTCCTCCAGCAAGGGCGCTACACCTGCATCTTCACTGGCCTGCGCGTGACCGACCAGCAAAAACCCGAGAAATGCCGCAACGACAGGATTGAGAATACGCATGCGTGCCTCCATAAGTGAAGAGTAACGCATTTGTCGGACAAATCCACATCTCCGACATCACAAACACCGAACCTAGGAGTTCCGCATGAGTGACATTCTCAACCACGCAATCGCTGCCCTGTCCAAGCGGCTGGGGGATGGATTTGACGGCACGGCCAAATTCACCATCACGGATGAAGGCCATATCATGGTCGACGAACAGGGCGTGCGCGAGGGCGATGAAGACGCGGATGTCACCATGATCGCCAGTGCCGAAACCTTTCAGGGCATCATGGAGGGCGATGTGAACCCGACCATGGCCTTCATGTCGGGCAAGCTGAAGATCGAGGGCAATATGGGCATGGCGATGAAGCTCGGCTCTGCGCTCAGTGGATGAGCGACCCCGCGCCCTTCTTCGCCGAGGTCAGTGACGCGCCGCCACCTGCGCGGGTGATCTGGCTTACGGCGCAGGACGGGACGCGGTTGCGCGCGGCCTTCTGGCCTGCGGGACCGAAGGGGATGGTCGCGATCTTTCCCGGTCGCACGGAAGTCATCGAGAAATATGGCCGCGTGTTGCGCGATCTCGGCGCGGCGGGCTATGGCGCGGCGGTGATCGACTGGCGCGGTCAGGGCCTGTCGGATCGGCTGGCCGGGACGCCCCTGCGCGGCCATGTCGAAGATTTCGCGCAATATCAACAGGATGTCGCGGCGTTCATGGCGGCGCTCGACGAATTTTCGCCGGATGCGCCGCGCTTTCTGCTGGCGCATAGCATGGGCGGCTGCATTGCGCTGCGCGCGCTGTGCGATGGGCTTGCGATGCGCGCTTGTGCGTTCAGCGCGCCGATGTGGGGGCTGCGGCTGACGCCAGTGATGCAGCGCGCAGTCGCGGCGGTGACGACGGTTCTGGGCCTCGGCAAGCAGGACCGGCGCGAAATCCCCGGCGCGGGCATCACCTTCCGGCTCTGGGAAAACCCGTTTGACAGCAACGAGTTCACGCGGGATCGCGAGAGCTACGCCTATATGCAGCGGCAGGTTCAGACGCATCCCGAGCTGCGCCTCGGCGCGCCGAGCCTGCGCTGGCTGGTCGCGGCTCTGGCAGAAACCCGCGCGCTGTCGCTGCTGCCTGCACCCGCCCTGCCGGCCTATTGTGGACTTGGAACGCGCGAATCGCTCGTGGCGAGTGAGGCCATCAAGGCGCGCATGGCGGGCTGGCCCGGCGGCAGACTGGACATTTTCGATGGCGGGCTGCATGAGTTGCTGATGGAAAGCGCGCCGATCCGCGAGGCGTTTCTTGCCGCCAGCACGGCGCTGTTTGACGCGCATTGCGACGCCTGAGGGGAACAGATGAGCATCACACTCTACGGGATCAAGACCTGCGATACCTGCCGCAAGGCATTGAAAGCGCTGCCAGAAGCTGCGTTTCGCGACATCCGGGCCGAACCGCTCAGCGCAGCGGAGCGCGCCGAGTTCATCGGCGCGTTCGGTGATGCGCTGATCAATCGCAGCTCGACCACATGGCGCGGATTGAGCGAGGCCGAGCGCGCGCAATCACCCGAGGCGCTGCTCGCGGCACATCCCACCTTGATGAAGCGCCCGGTCATCCGCGCGGGCGATGCGCTGCATCTGGGCTGGAAAGCGAATGTGCAGACAGCGCTCGGGATTGGCTAAGGGAAGCCGCCCCTGCCAGACCCGGCAGGGGCGCTGCCGTCAAAGCAGTTTCAGGTCGCTCGCAGATTCGCGCCCGTCCCGACCGGCGCGCAATTCGTATTGGACCTTCTGATCATCCGCGAGCCCGGTGAGCCCGGCCCGCTCCACAGCGGAAATATGCACAAACACGTCCTTACCGCCGCCTTCCGGGGCGATAAATCCGAAACCCTTGGTAGTGTTAAACCATTTCACGGTGCCTGTCGGCATCGGTCTTCTCCTCGTTTTGCAGTTTCCCCGCCACAGCCGCGTGACAGGGCCGTTCAGCAGGTCTTCCGTCACCGGCTGCGCAATCAGAGGCAGTCGTAGAAAATCTGACATCCCACCGTCGATGCTGCCATACCCTGATGAAAAGGCAAGAGCTTTGCGCGTGCAGCATCGCCGCAGCCTGTCTCTGCGCGGGAAGTTACCCAAAAGGTTAACAGTTTTTCACCAGCCTCTAGGCGCCGCGCGCGGCTCTGCACGGGGTTCAGACGCTCTCAGCGGGCAAACTTGGGCGAATCAGCGCCTTGGCGGGCGGCTGCTTGGTGCCTGGCCAGCGATGAGAGCTTGACATTTTCGGCCATACACCACATTTGGTAAGCATCTGCGACCGTGCCGCGTGAGCACGTCTGTCGTCGCAGGCAGGGCATTCGGCCCGAATTTTGCTTCCCGACATCACGCGTGGGGGGCGGCGCATGTGAAGATGTGCCCCCAAACCCGCCCTTGGATTGGCCAAGGGCCTATCGCCTGTTGCGACAGGCCGTGAGAGGACTGACTTTGACTGATTTTACCATGTTCGGGCTGCGCCCGGTTCTGATGACCGGACTCGAGGCGCAAGGCTTCGCCACCCCGACCCCGATCCAATCCCGCGCGATCCCCGTGATCATGCAGGGCCGTGACATTCTGGGCCTCGCCCAGACGGGCACCGGCAAGACGCTGGCTTTTGGCCTGCCGATCATGCATGCGCTGCTCGGCGACGAGCGCCCTGCCCCGAAGACCACGCAGGCGCTGATCCTTGCGCCAACGCGCGAGTTGGTCACCCAGATCGCGACGACGCTCGACAATTTCGCGCGCAAGACCCCGCTCAAGGTGCAGCGCGTCGTGGGTGGCGCGGGCATGCAGCCGCAGATCCAGAAACTCGCCAAGGGTTGCGATATTCTTGTGGCGACCCCTGGACGCCTGCTCGATCTGCTGGAGCGCCGCGCGCTGACGCTGTCGCAAACGCAGATGCTGGTGCTCGATGAGGCCGACCAGATGCTCGATCTGGGCTTCATCCATGCGCTGCGCAAAATCGCGGCGCTGCTGCCGAAAGAACGCCAGACGCTGATGTTCTCGGCGACGATGAACAAGCAGATGAACGAGATCGCCAGCGCCTATCTCGACCGGCCCGAGCGGATTCAGGTCGATGCGCCCGGCAAACCTGCCGACAAGATCGACCAATCCGTGCATTACGTCCCCCAGGGCGACAAGGCGCGGCTGCTCGAGGGCTATCTGAAAGCGCATCCCGCCGAACTGGCGCTGGTTTTCGCACGCACCAAGCATGGCGCGGAAAAGCTGATGAAGCTCCTGACCGCCTGGGGCATTGATGCGGGCTCGATCCATGGCAACAAATCGCAGGCCCAACGCGAGCGCATCTTGCAGGCGTTTCGCGACGGCAAGCTGAAAGTGCTGGTGGCGACCGATGTGGCCGCGCGCGGGATCGACATTCCCGATGTGCGTCATGTCTATAATTACGAGCTGCCGGAAGTGCCGGAGAACTATGTCCACCGGATCGGGCGGACAGCGCGCGCCGGGGCCTCGGGCCGTGCGATTGCCTTTTGCGCGCCTGCAGAAATGGGCGATTTGCAGAGCATCGAGCGGCTGATGAAACGCCCGTTGACCGTGGCCGGTGGCACCCCTTGGCCCGAAGAGATGGCCGGGGCCGCCCGCGCCGCTGCGCGCAGCAAGCGTGGTGGTGGCGGCGGCGGGCGTGGCACGGCGCGCCCGGCGAACGGCTCTGCGCAAAAGGCGCGCAACCGGCCAAGTGGCGGCAAGCCGGGGGATGCGGCCCGTCGTGGTCCGGGCAAGCCCGGCGCGAAACCCCGCTCCCGCAGATCAGCCTGACGACACAGGGGCGCCCACGAGGCGCCCCTTTTTCTTGCGCCCTCCATGGGCTCCGGCGCCTATTCTGCCGCGACGGGCTCCGAGACCGGCTCCACGCGCACAGCCGCGAATTTGAATTCCGGGATCTTGCCATACGGGTCCAGCGCGGGGTTGGTGAGCATATTCGCCGCTGCTTCGACAAAGGCGAAGGGCAGGAAGACCATATCGGGGCTGACCGCGCGATCCGCGCGCGCCATCACTGTGATGGTGCCGCGCCGCGTGGTCAGGCGCACCATATCGCCCGCCTTCACCCCGAGACGGCGCAGCGTCGACGGGTGCAGCGAGCAATTCGCGTCCGGCTCCACCGCGTCGAGCACGCTTGCGCGGCGCGTCATCGCGCCCGTGTGCCAATGCTCAAGCTGCCGACCCGTGGTCAGGACCATCGGATACTCGGCATCGGGCAACTCATCCGGGGCCACGACCTGCGCGGGCATGAAGCGCGCGCGGCCACCAGCGCGCGGGAAGGCATCGGCGAAGACAATGGCCTGACCGGGATCCTCGGGCGACAGCGAGGGATAGGTCACCGCCCCCTCCTGCTCCAGCCGCGCCCATGTGATGTTGTTGAGCGAGGGCATGCCCTGTTTCATCTCGGCAAAGACCTCGCGCGGATGGGTGAAGCCCCAATCGAGGCCAAGCCGCTGCGCGAGCGCCACGGTGATCGCCCAATCCTCCCGTGCCTGCCCCGGTGGCGGGACCGCAGGACGGCCCATCTGCACTTGCCGGTTGGTATTCGTGACGGTTCCGGATTTCTCGTAGAAGGCCGCAGCGGGCAGAATGACATCGGCGAAATTCGCGGTCTCCGTGAGGAAGATATCCTGCACGACCAGATGCTCCAGCTTGGCCAGCGCTTCGCGGGCATGCGCCACATCCGGGTCGGACATGGCCGGATTCTCGCCCTGAATATACATGCCCCGAATGTCGCCAGCATGGACTGCATCGAGGATCTCCGTCACGGTCAGACCGGGCTTCTCCGAGATCTCCGCCCCCCAGAGCCGGGTGAATGTATCGCGTGAAGAACTATCCGTAACACGCTGATAATCAGGCAAGAACATCGGGATAAGGCCCGCATCGGACGCGCCCTGGACATTGTTTTGTCCGCGCAGCGGATGCAGCCCGGTGCCGGGACGCCCGACCTGCCCGCACATCAGCGCAAGGCTGATCAGACAGCGCGAATTATCCGTGCCATGGATATGCTGGCTGACGCCCATGCCCCAGAAGATCATCCCCGCCCGCGCGCCCGCGAAATCACGCGCGACGGCGCGCAGCGTCTCGGCGCGGATGCCGCAGACCGGGGCCATCTTTTCGGGCGAAAAATCAGCGAGATGGCTGCGCATCGCCTCCCAATTCTCGGTCATCGCCTGGATATATTGCGTGTCAAAAAGCCCTTCATCCACGATCACATGCATGATCGCATTGAGCATCGAGACATCCGCGCCGGGCTTGAATTGCAGCATATGCGTAGCGAAACGCTTGAGCGCATGACCGCGCGGGTCCATCACGATCAGCTTGCCGCCGCGCTGGGCGAATTGCTTGAAATAGGTGGCAGCGACCGGATGATTCTCGATCGGATTGGCCCCGATGACGATGGCGACATCGGCGTTCTCGATCTCGTTGAAGGTCGCGGTCACAGCCCCCGAACCCACATTCTCCATCAGCGCCGCGACTGACGAGGCATGGCAAAGCCGCGTGCAATGGTCGACATTGTTATGGCCTAAGCCTTCGCGGATCAGGCGCTGGAAGAGATAGGCTTCCTCATTGGAGCATTTCGCACTGCCGAAGCCCGCGACGCTTGCGCCGCCATGCGTATCGCGCAAGTCCCCGAGGCCCTTCGCCGCTGCAGCCAGCGCCTCGTCCCATGTGGCCTCGCGAAAGACCGCCGCCCAGTTGCCGGGATCGACATTCAGACCCTTCGGCGCGCCCTCGCGGCGGATCAGTGGCACTGTCAGCCGATGCGGATGGTGGATATAGTCGAACCCGAAGCGCCCCTTCACGCAGAGCCGCCCCTCATTGGCGGGGCCATTGATGCCCTCGACCGCGACGACCTTGTCATTGCGCACCTTCAGACTGACCTGACACCCGACGCCGCAGAAGGGACAGACCGAGGCCACTTCGCGCTCGAAATCCCGGCTGCTGCCCTGCTCTTCCGCTTCCATCAGGCTCGCGGGCATCAGCGCCCCTGTCGGGCAGGCCTGCACACATTCGCCACAAGCCACACAGGAGCTTTCGCCCATCGGATCGTCGAAATCGAAGACCGGATAGGCATCATGCCCGCGCCCGGCCATGCCGATCACATCATTGACCTGCACCTCGCGGCACGCGCGCACGCACAGCCCGCATTGAATGCAGGCGTCGAGATTGACGCGCATCGCCACATGGCTGTCATCCAGAAGCGGGATGCGCTCGGGCTCAAGCGTCGGATAACGGCTTTGCGTGACGCCATTGGCGTCGGCCATCTCCCAGAGATGACTGTCACGGTCATGGCTCGCAGCGCGCTCGGGTTGATCGGCCAGCAACAACTCGATCACCGCCTTGCGCGCCGTTTTCGCCCGGTGGCTCTCAGTATGCACCACCATCCCCTCAGCGGGCTCGCGGATGCAGGACGCCGCGAGTGTGCGCTCGCCCTCGATCTCGACCATACAGGCGCGGCAATTGCCGTCAGGGCGGTAGCCGGGTGCGGGCTTGTGGCAAAGATGCGGAATCACGAGACCCTGGCCATGTGCGACGTCCCAGATCGTCTGACCGGGCGCGGCCTCGACCTCGCGACCGTCGAGCGTGAAACGAACCGGCGCGCTCATGACAACGGCCCTCCAGCCCGGACGCCCAAGCG
>PXDM01000076.1 GCA_003565055.1 Paracoccaceae bacterium | reverse complement strand
GCTCACGATCCTGCTGGTGGCGCTGAACATGTTAAAAATCGCCTAGCCCATCTTGCCGCCCCCGTGCTCTGGCGCTAACGGGGAAGGCATGACAGCCACCGAGACTGCCCCCCGTTCCCATCTTCGCGCTGTGCTGGCGCTGGGCCTGCCGCTGGCGGGCAGTCATCTGGCGCAATTCATGCTCGCTGTGACCGATACGATCATGCTCGGCTGGTACGGGGTCGCGGATCTCGCTGCGGGTGTCTTGGGTGCGGCGATCTTCTTCGCGGTCTTCACCTTCGGGACGGGCTTTGCGAACGCTGTCATGCCGATGGTCGCGACCGCTGCCGCATCCGAAAATGACACGGAAGTGCGGCGCGCCACGCGGATGGGGATCTGGCTCTCGATCGCTTTCGGCATCTGCGCATTGCCGCTCTTCTGGTTCTCAGGCACGCTGCTGGGTGCGCTGGGCCAGCCCGAGGATGTGGTGCCGCTGGCCGAAGCCTATATGCGCATCCTCGGCTTCTCGCTGGTCCCGGCGCTGGCGGTGATGGTGCTGAAGAATTACCTCGCAGCGCTGCGGCGCACGCAGGTCGCGCTCTGGATCACTATCGCGGCTGTGGGGGTGAATATCATCGCCAACTGGGTCTTCATCTTCGGCAATCTCGGCGCGCCGGAATTGGGTGTGCGCGGGGCGGCGATTGCGACGATCCTCGTCAATCTGGCGAGTGTCGCAGCGCTGGCTGCCTATTGCGCGCTTCTGCCCGCGCTGCGGCGTTACACGCTCTTTCAGCGTTTCTGGCGCGCGGATTGGCAGGCGATGGGGCAGGTCTGGCGGCTGGGCTGGCCGATTGGCGTGGCGCTGGTGGCCGAAACCGCGCTGTTTTCCGCTGCCGCGATCATGATGGGCTGGATCGGCACGCAGGAACTGGCCTCCCATGGCATCGCGCTGGAGATCACGGCGATGCTCTTCATGGTGCATCTGGGCTTTTCCAACGCCGCGACAGTGCTGGTGGGGCGCGCGCGGGGGATGCGCGATCAGGCGCTTTTGCGCGCGTCGGCGCGGATGTCGGTGATCGTCTCGGTCGTTTTTGCCTGCGCGACGATGGTCGTTTATATCATGATGGGGCCGCTGCTCGTCGGGCTCTTCCTGTCGCCCGATGAACCCGCCCGCGCCGCGATCATCGCCATCGGCGCGTCCTTCCTGATCGTGGCAGCGGTGTTCCAGCTTGCGGACGGGGCGCAGGTCATGGCCATGGGGCTGCTGCGCGGGGTGCAGGACACGCGCGGGCCGATGCTGATCGCGGCCTTCAGCTATTGGGGCGTGGGCATGCCCGCGAGCTATCTGATGGGCTTCCCGCTGGGATTTGGCGGTGAGGGCATCTGGGGTGGGCTGGTCCTCGGGCTGAGCACCGCGGCCGTGCTGTTGATGTGGCGCTTCTGGCGCGGGCCGGGGCGGGCGGATGCGCGCCCCTGGGCAGGGTAGGGGAAAACGATGGACCTGCGCGCCATACTGATCGGACTGGCTTTTGCCTTCATGTGGTCCTCGGCCTTCACCTCGGCGCGGATGATCGTCGCGGATGTGCCGCCGCTCTATGCGCTGAGCCTGCGTTTCCTGATCTCGGGGCTGATCGGTGTGGCGATTGCGCGCGCGCTGGGCCAGAGCTGGAAGCTGACCCCGGCGCAATGGCGCGCGACGGTGCTGTTCGGCATATCGCAGAATGCGCTCTATCTGGGGTTGAATTTCGTCGCCATGCAGACGGTCGAAGCATCGCTCGCGGCGATCATCGCCTCGACCATGCCGCTTCTGGTGGCGCTCTTTGGCTGGCTGATCCTGCGCGAACGGCTGCGCCCGCTGGCCATTGCGGGGCTCTTCGCGGGGTTCGGGGGCGTGGCGCTGATCATGGGCGGGCGGATCACCGGGGGCGTGGACCTGTTCGGGGTGGCGCTCTGCGCGCTGGGGGTGATCTCGCTGACCGTGGCCACGCTGAGCGTGCGCGGCGCGTCGGGCATGGGCGGCAATCTGTTGATGATCGTGGGGCTGCAGATGCTTGTCGGCGCGGCCATGCTGATCGGCCCGGCGATGCTTCTCGAAGTGCCCGAGGTCAACTGGACATGGCGTCTCGCGGGGGCCTTCAGCTACACGGTTCTGGTGCCGGGACTGGCCGCGACCTGGGTCTGGTTCCTGCTCGTGGGTCGCATCGGCGCGGTCAAGGCGGCGACTTTTCATTTCCTCAACCCGTTTTTCGGTGTCGCGGTCGCCGCGCTGCTTCTGGGCGAGGCGCTGGGTCTGCTCGACATGGTCGGGGTCGCGATCATCATGCTGGGCATTCTGGCGGTGCAGCGCGCGCGGATGGCGTGAGACCCTGCAACCTCAGGGTTGCGTTGTCGCTGCGCCCATCACGCAAAAGGCGAAGCGCGCCCGATTTGCGCAGCCGGAACAGAGCTGGTCGCTTGACAGGGCTTTAAGGAAGCCTTTAGCGCTGCTATGCCAAGACTGTGATCAGGTATGATCCAACAAGAATAATGTAATTTGGTGGGGTGTGCGTGCAAAATTCACAAGATATCTCGGTCGGAATTGTCATTCGCACCAAGGACAGACCGATTTTCGTAACCCGTGCCCTGGCGACGGTGCAGGCGCAGGTTTACCGTAACTGGAAGATCATGCTGGTCAATGATGGCGGCGACGCGGCGACTCTGGCCGATGCGATTGTCGCGCAGGCCAACGAATTGCGTGCCGACAACCGGCTTACGGTGCTCAATCTCGACCCCGGCATGGGCCGGTCCGCTGCTTTCAATCAGGGCGTTGCCGCGCTGCGGACGGATTTTGTCGCCTGTCTCGACGATGATGACACATGGGATCCGGAATTCCTGTCCGAACTGATTGCCTTCTACACGCGGCTGAAACCGGATGTCGACGATCTCGGCGGGGTTGCGGCCAAGGTCACGGCGCTCAAGGAAGATTTCTTCGAGACCCCTGACGGTATGGAAATCCGCGTGACCGGCGAAGACGATCTGCCCCGCGCGTTCTTCCGTGGCGAGTTTTTCCTCAACCCGCTGGCCTATGCCTGCTACCGTCAGGATATCTATCCGGTGCAATGGATCATGCGCCGCGAGGCGGTTCAGGCAGTGGGCGGCTTTCCCGAAGCCTTCGACGTCATGGAAGACCGCGCCTTCATGAACCGCTTTCTGGGGCGCAACCGGCTGGCAATCCTCGACCGCAAGCTCGCCTTTCATCATCGCCGGGTCAAACGCTCCTCGGATAATTCGCGCAATGTGCTGATGAACACGCTCGACAACCCGTCCTATGACTGGCGGATGTTCGCGGATCTGGCGCGGCCAGGGTTTCAACTGGGCTCCAGCGATACGCTCGCCGATACCATGCGCAGTTTCGCGGCGGATCTGCTGTCGGAAGTGAATTACGAGACCAGCGCCATCTGGCAGAAGGTCGACGGCGAAATGCGCAGCCTGCAGGAGCGGATGGATCGCGAGCGGCTGGAATTGCACACGACATTGATGGGGATCATGGCCGAACTGCCCCAGCAACAGGGAGCCGCGCCCTCGTCGGCGGCAACGCAGCGCATCCCAGCCAACGTCGGCGACGTCCAGAACAAGGCCTATGATCTCTGGACCGCTGCCGGGTCGCAAGCCACGGCGCAGCATCTCGCGCATGGTCAGTATTTCGCGGGCAAACTGATCCTGTCGCGGCAGAATGGTGAGGATGGTCAACTTCTCCATATCGACCCGCAGGCGCGTATGCTGGAATTGCAACTCCCGAATACCGGCGGCTGGTCCGCAGTCGAGCTGGAACTCGAAGACTTCGTGCAGAAAGACCGTGGGCTGCGCGTGCATGCCGCGCTCGACTCGGCGCAGGGCTATCTGTTCGAGACCGCGCTGGTCTGTCTCGACAAGTTTGATGAGAGCCAGAGCTACCGGCTCAGTGATCTGACCGTCCATAGCTGCCAGCGCGATACGGGATGCATCTTGCGCCGTGATATCCCTGCGGCCTGGCTCGCCTCGGTCACCCATCCCAAACTGTCGATTATCCTGCCGCGCCATGCGACGAATTTCTGTTTCAGATGCAGCGATCTGGTCGTCGAACTTGTCTGATCCGTTTGACAGTCCGGGTCGTCCACAATAGCGTTGGAACAACTTTGAGGGGAGTCGTCGCGTGTCAGTTGGTTTATCCGAATTTGCTGTCTCGGGCGAGCAGGGCCTCGATGTCTTCTGGCGCGTGGAAGAGGCCAATCAGCGCCGCTATCGCTATGAATGCATTGCCAATGTCTCGGCGGATGGCGCGACGATCCGGGCCTATCACCCGCATGCCGAGCGCCATGAAGACAAGATGCGCGCCGCCGTGGAGCGCTTGCAGGATGCGGCCTGCCTCGACCAGCCGATCCGGCTGGGCGATGCGTCGAGCTTCCCCGATGCGCAGCAGGCGGGGCCGGGGCTGACGCTGTTTCAATATCTCGACTTCCTGCGCATGTGGCAGATCGCGGAGCGCGAGCTTCACCGCGTGTCTGGCCTCGCCGAGACGGGCGCGGAGATTTCCGGCCCGGAAATCTCCGCCGCGCTGCGGCTGGCGCTGGATTTCAACCGCATGCGGCGCGCGGCACCGCTGGTCAGGAGCTTCATGCCGCTCCTGATGGATGTCGTGCGCAACGGCGAGGATGACCGCTGGCAAAACGCCGGATTTGCCTTGCGTATGGTCGGCGACATCCACATGCGCTCGGATGACCCGACCGCGGCGCTCGCGGCCTATGAAGCCTCGCTGGCGCTTGGTGACAATGCCTTCCGCCGGGGGCTGGCGATCCGGGCCGCGCATGCGGCACAGGACCGCAGCGCCACCTTGCAGCATATCGCGCAGTATCGCAGCCGCTGGGAGCTGCCTGCGCCCTTGACCGAAATCGAAAAATCCTTGGCCGAGGCCAAGACCGGAGAAATGACGTGACGAGCCACCCCCGCGAAAACTGCGCTGACATACTTTGCATCGGGGCGCAGAAAGCGTCGACGAGCTGGCTGCATCATGTGCTCAACGCGCATCCGCAGACCTATTCCTTCCCCAATAGCGAGCCTGTGACCTCCACCACCAAGGAGGCGCATTTCTGGGACTGGAACCACAAACGCGGCGTGGACTGGTATCGCACGCTCCTGCTGCCGGATGACCCGACGCGCCTGTCGATGGATTTCACGCCCGAATATTCGATGATGTCGGAGCGCAATATCGCCGAATGCAAGGAGATCAACCCGACCGCGCGGGTTATATATGTGCTGCGCGACCCTTTGGCGCGCGCGATTTCGGCGATCAGGATGCATATGCTGTGGCGCAGCGACAATGCCGCGAAGGATGAGCTGAAGATCGAATTCGGTGAGGATCTGCTTGAGCTGATAGACAAGGCGCGGGTCTTCGACATGAGCTCGTACATGGCGAATTATCAGCGCTGGGCGAAGCATTACGATGATATTCTGGTGCTGAATTACGAAGATATCGTGGCCGAGCCGCTCAAGATGGTCAGGCAGGTCTACAAACATGTCGGGCTGAGCGTTGATCACATGCCCCCCGCAGCGCGTGCGGAATTTGACACCCGCATGAAGAAGCGGGTCTGGGCCAGCGTGCCTTATCCGGTGCGCTCTGATGTGCTCTATTTCCTGCATGGCCTGCTCTGGCCCAAGCGGCAGGCCGCCGAGCGGTTCTTCAAGTTCGAGTTCAAAGAATATGACGATGTGCTGCGCGCGGCGATCTGAGCGCTTCGGGCTGCGATGAGCGGGGCTTGCGGCCTGTTTGACGATCTCGATGCGACCGTCTGGCAAGGGCCGCTGCAGGATGCGCAGGGCCCTGAGGCGCGCTTGCTGGCCGCATTGGACGAGGACGCGCCCTATGGCGATATCCTGCGCGGCTTGCGGCACCTGTGGCGGCTGGACCTGCCCGGCGCGCAGGCTGCAAGCCGCGCGGCAAAGCGCTGGCCCGGCTCCATAGATTTCGCTGTCCTCGCACTCGATCTCTGCCCGGCGCAGGACCGCGCGCAGCGGCTTGCGGCATTGGGGGACTGCGTCTCGCGCGCCAATCGGCGGCGCGCGGCGCTTGCCAATGCTGCCTTGCGCCATGGGCAATTCCCGCTTGCATGGCAAGCGCTTGGAGCGATTGACCCGGCCTCGGAAACCGCGACGGACGATCTGACGCGCCGCGCCGAGCTTGCGATCGCCTTCGGACAGTTTGACCGCGCCCGCGCTGATCTCGCAGCGCTCGCCCCCACACCGCGCCGCGCGGCGCTGGAGCTGCGCCTCGTGCATTCTGCCCATGGCGCGCGCGCGCTGGCGCAAGCCGTCGCGCAGCAGATGCCGGACCCGCCCGCCGCTGCTGCCGCGCAGGCGTTTGAGAGCTTCTTGCGCGAAGGCGATTACCAGCGCGCGCCCGAGGTCCTTGCGCGCTGGCAAGGGGCCGCGCCCCCCGATGATCCTGCGCTGTTGCGCGCCCAGACCCGTCTCGCTCTGGAAACCGGCGCGCTGGAGGATGCGCGCGCGGCGCTCCTGTCGCGCATCGACCCGCAGACCCCCTGGGTCTGGGCGAGCATCGAGCATGTGCTCTGGCTGCGCATCCATCAGGCGCTGGAGGCTGATCCCGCGATGATCTGGGCGCATGCGCAGGCCGCGATGCGTCTCGCCCCGCGTCACACATGGCTCGCCCATGTCGCAGGTTTCGCGCAGGAAGCCGTGATCGACTGGCGCGCGCTTGCCCCGCGCCCTGCGCCGCGTCCCGCAGAGCCCGAGCGCGCCATGATCGCGGCGCGCGCAGCACAGCGTCTTGGCCTGCCCGCGCGGGCGCTCGCGCATCTCGCCGCGCTGCGCGGCACCGGAAGCGTGCGCGACGCCGCGCGGCGCGCGATCCTGCGCGCGGAGCTGTTCTGGACCGCTGGCCGCCTGCAGGCTGCGACACGCGCGCTCGATCAGGCGCAGGCGCTGGCTCTGGACCGGCTGCAGGAGGCCGACATCGCCGTGTTGCGCGCCGAGATCGCGCTGTCGCGCCGCGACCCTGAAGCCGCCGCATCCGCGCTCGCCCCCATGCAGGCGCATTTCCCCGACCGGATGGTGTTGCCGCTCACGCAAGCGCGCATCGCCTTTCAGACCGGGGATTTTGCCGCTGCCACGCACGCACATGCGCAGTTCAACAGGCTCAAAGCCGCGCAGATCGGCCCGTTTGAGGCGCAGGACGTGCGCGACCGGATCACGGAGGATGCGCAGCAGGCTGCCGCAACGATCAGTGCCCCAGTACGACCCGAGGACCCCGTCGCGGCCGTCATGGCAAAGACCGGGCCGGCGCGGGTGGCGGCATCGGCGGGCCTGTCCGCCTATGTGATGATCCGCG
Organism: Paracoccaceae bacterium; assembly: GCA_003565055.1. Classification (GTDB taxonomy): domain Bacteria; phylum Pseudomonadota; class Alphaproteobacteria; order Rhodobacterales; family Rhodobacteraceae; genus Roseinatronobacter. The sequence goes on along the minus strand of PXDM01000076.1, from coordinate 19 downwards.
CGGCACGCGAGGGGGCGCT
>PXDM01000557.1 GCA_003565055.1 Paracoccaceae bacterium | reverse complement strand
CCGTTTTCCCATCTGCTCGCTACCGCGACCCGGATTCCAGTTAACCAGGTAGATCTCGCCCCGTCTACACGATTCAGTCATAACTGTTCATGCCCGCCCGGAAAGCACCTCATTGGCTATATCAATACTCTGTTCGGCGAATCTCAAATTCTCTTCTGCCAGCGCCTTATACCCCTCTTCCATTTTCCGATGCAGACGCTCCGCAGCTAAGTCCTGCAGGCACAGGGAGATAACCTTGCTCCGACTTATCTTCCTCTCACACGCAACTTCGTCGGCGACTGCTGCCAGATGTCGCGGCACACTTATGGTTACTTTCACTGCTCCCGTGGTCATACTGCTTCCCTTACTCATTGTCATAACCCTCGATAGTAACTATATATAAGAACCCTGGTTCTGTCAAAAGCCAATCCATACCACCGCCCCTCAAAGCTCTGCCAGGCCAGAACCCGGGAATTCCACATCCCGATCACCACAAACCCAACAAACCCTACGAACTCAACAAACTCAACAAACCCAACAAACCCTATGAACTCAATAACCACCTCCCCCTTCCCCTCTTAAGATAAGAGGGGCCAGGGGAGTTATCACGGGGGCCCTGCCCCCGGCGCCTCAGCATCGCTCCCCATTAACCATCAACCATCAACCACCAACCATCAACCATCAACCCAATGAGGTATTGAAATGAGCGCAATCATCGTCGAAAACGTCAGGGCCTGTCATCGCCAGTTCCTATTCTTGGGGGTTTGGGGGCGAAGCCCCCAGCGCCCTGCCCCCGGCGCATCTGTCATCGCAAGCCCCGACGCCTCCCCCTTCCCCTCTTAACATAAGAGGGGCCAGGGGAGTTATCACGGGGGCCCTGCCCCCAGCGCTCCCATTGTTCTTCCTTGGGGGTCTGGGGGCGAAGCCCCCAGTGCTCCCTGTCGGGACGTGGCAATCTCAGCAGATGCACTGTCGCGAGGGGGCTGAATGAGCGCCATAGTCGTCGAGAACGTATCCAAGAAGTTCCGCATCCCCCACGAAAAGAAGAACACCCTCTTCCAGAACATAGTGGGCGTGATCAAGAGGCAGTTCAGCTATGAGGAGTTCTGGGCGCTGAAAGACGTGAGCTTCGAAGTGAAGGAAGGCGAGGCCCTGGGCATCATCGGCAGGAACGGCTCGGGAAAGAGCACCCTGCTCAAGATACTGGCCCGGATCCTCTACCCCGACTCCGGCTCGGTCAGCATCAACGGCAGAGTTGCCTCCTTCCTGCAGCTGGGCGTCGGCTTCCAGCCCGAGCTTACCGCCCGCGAGAACGTCTACATCTACTCTTCCATCCTGGGCATAAGCCGGAAGGAAGTGGACAGGGTATATGATGAAGTCTTCGACTTCGCCGGGCTCAGGAAGTTCGAGAACATGAAACTGAAGAACTTCTCCTCGGGTATGAGCATGCGGCTGGCCTTTGCCACCGCCTTCCACGCCGTTCCCAACACACTGCTCATAGATGAGGTCTTCGCGGTGGGCGATGAAGCCTTCCGGAAGAAATGCAGCGACAAGATGATCCAGTTCAAGGCCGAGGGCAAGACTATAGTCTTCGTCTCGCATGCTCTGGATTCGGTAAAGGAGCTGTGCCCGCGGTCGATGCTGTTACACGAAGGCCGCATTGCCGCCGAGGGCGACACTGAGACTGTCATCGATGAATACCGGGCGATGCTGCCGGGAGCCTCATCTATACGTGCGTATTGACAATAGCATCGCAGTGGTCTACGCTAGACTGGAAATCGCAGACTAGGTAAACCAAAACGAACGGTCGCGGCATCTTGCTGGAGTCGATTTGGCCGGATGCGGCTTGAACGGTACAGTGCTTCGCTATATGGTACTCGGCAGCGCATAATGGAACTCAAGAACAGTATCAAGTATTCGGTGGTCATACCGGTGTTCAACGAGGCAGAGAGTCTGCAGACCCTCCATACCCGGTTGACCAGGGTGATGGAGGCTCTCAATGAACCTTACGAGATCATCTTTGTTGACGATGGCAGCAGCGATAGCTCGTTCCGCATCATAAAGGACCTGCACGACAAAGATAAGAACACCAGGGGCATCAGATTCACGAGAAACTTCGGACAGCACCCCGCGATCATGGCGGGTTTCAACGTGGCCGCAGGGGACATCGTGATCACGTTGGATGCCGACCTGCAGAACCCGCCGGAGGAGATACCGAAACTGCTTGAGAAGATCGATGAGGGGTGCGAAGTGGTGTTCGGAGTCTTCCAACAGCGCAAACATAATGCCTTCCGCAGGGCAGGCTCATGGTTTTCCAAGCGGGTGCTTTCCCGGATAGTTTCTGCCGATACGACAAACATAAGTTGCTTTCGAGCTATCAGGGCCTGCGCGGTTCATCAACTCACATCGCTAAAGGAGAAGAATGTTTTCCTCAGCGGAATGCTATGCTGGACAGGATACAAAGTGGCAACTGTAGAGGTTAAACATGACGCACGACATGTGGGAAAAACGAAGTATAGTACGTTCAAGTTGATAGCACGCTGGACGGATATGGTGGTTTCCTTCACCGACCTGCCGCTTAGAATCGCCATATTCGGCGGCCTGCTTCTCGGTGTATTTGCCTGTGCGCTTACCCTATACTACCTGATACAGTATCTCATACATGGTTACGGGGTACCCGGGTTTGCCACCATTGTCATACTTGTCACGTTTTTTGCGGGTGCTCAGCTGTTCTCACTCGGAATACTCGGCGAGTATATTGGAAGGATGAGCAGAGAAGTGAAGAACAGGCCGGAGTATATCATCCGGGAGATAGTAAACTAGTTATCTCTAAGTACGTTTGATTCGTGATCGGCCACATGGCACTGTTTTCAGGAGGGCAAGATGGAGTCGCGTCAAAGGAAGGTCAATATTGATGAGTTGCTCGATTCAATAGGCGAAGAGTCCCGGGTTCTGGGGGACAAAGGGAGATACGTTTTGGATGTAGCTCCCATTCATACAGCCAGAGCCGAATCTGTAACCTTCTGTAATGAGAACACAGAAAAAGGGTTACAGATGATAAGAAACTCTAATGCAGGAGTCATTATTTGCAGCGCTGACCTTCAGTTTGTTGAGGATGACTATGTCGACAGGACGCTGATTCTCGTGTCAAGACCCAGGACAGCATTCATTCGAATTATGAAGAGGTTTTTCCCGGAAGAACCCGTCAAATATGGCATTTCACCAATGGCAGTTGTCGAGAAAGAAGCAGAAATACATCCTAACGTATATATAGGCCCTCACTGTTATGTCGGGAGATGCAAGATCGGCGAGGGCACAGCAATCCACGGCAATAACTACATCTATTCAAACACGGAGATTGGCAAGAATGTCATTATCCAGGCGGGAGCGGTGATTGGCGCCGAGGGGGTTGGTGTTAAGAGGAATGCAGACGGCGAAGTGGAAGAATTCCCTCAGATGGGGGGGGTTATAATTGAAGATGATGTAAGAATAGGCTCGAACACAAGCATAATGAGGGGCACGATGGAGAATACGATTATCCGCCGTTGCAGTACAATAGGCCATCTCTGCAACATCGGCCATGATGTGATAATCGGCGAGCACTGCGTTATCTCCTCACACGCCGTACTAGGTGGCGCAGGCCGGATAGGCGATCATTCCCAGGTGTCAGTCGGGGCCTGTATCAGGCCAAAAACCGAGGTCGGCAATAATGTGCTTGTGGGCATGGGAGCCGTGGTAACCACGAATGTGCTTGACGGTGCCATTGTCTTTGGTGTCCCTGCGAAAGAGCACGGTAGAAATGTCTAGTACAGCCTGGGAGCACCGACGTCATTGTTGGCTTTCACATGATTCACGGAACCTATGACGATGGCACAACCCAGTTCCAGGCGAGTCCCGCCTTGCTCAGGCTTGATTGCTGCGTAACAGCAGCGGCGTGATAACTCGGGCTGGAACACGAAGATCAGACATACGAGCCAGCAATTGGCGGAGTGAAATTGATGAAAGACAGGATGAAGTTCGACTGGACGTCTCTCTACAAGAAGGAAGACTGGTGGGCGTGCTGGATCGGTTTCCTTATCCTGGCGTTGAGCATCATCGGTCTCATAGGGATTGTCTACACTCCGCCGTCGGTACGGTCCTGGACGTCTAATCCGCTGGAGGCAATAAGTGCTGCCAGCGTTCCTGGTTTCCTGATTCTGTTTGTCGGGCTGGCTGCGATCTACCTGGTGGCATTACGAGCAATGGGAGAACGCAGAAAGACATACGTTCCCGCCTTCCTTATCGTGTTCGCCATAGCGATCGTTAGCATGATAATCGCCAGACAAGCAACCCTGGGTAGTTACGGACTCGGGTATCCCTTGTGGGCGCTGGCAATCGGCCTGTTCATATCCAACCTCAAGGGAGTTCCCGAATGGCTTAAGCCAGGGGTAAGAACCGAGCTCTATATCAAGTGTGGGTTAGTCCTGATGGGCGCGCAAATCCTACTCACAAGAGTGCTGGAGCTGGGACCCTATGGCCTGGTCATCGCCTGGGTGGTAACCCCCACTGTTCTGTACCTCATGTATCTGTACGGAACAAGAAAGCTCAAGATGGAGAAAGCGCTAGCCTTGCCCATATCTGCGGCTTCCTCTGTTTGCGGCGTATCGGCAGCGATTGCCGTAGGTGCGGCCTGCAAAGCTAAGAAAGACTACATTACCATCGCTGTGGGGCAATCGCTCGTGTTCACCGTACTGATGATGGTAGCTATGCCTTTTATCAGCCGGCTGCTCGGCCTCAGCGAGCTGGTATCAGGCGCCTGGATCGGAGGCACAGTAGACTCGTCAGGCGCAGTCGCTGCATCGGGCGAGCTCATCGGCCCGATAGCCTTGAACGCTGCAGTAACGATCAAGATGATCCAGAATGTGCTGATAGGCGTAATCGCCTTCATCGTGGCCTTTATCTGGGTGACCAGGGTGGAGAGAGCCTCAGAAGAGGCGAAACCAAGTCCGTGGGAGATCTGGTTCAGAACGCCGAAGTTCATCATTGGGTTTGCGGTTGCATCGCTGGCGTTCTCGTTCATCCTCACGCCGCTAATGGGCGAAGAAGGGGTGAGCGGAATACTGCAGGCCATCGGACCAATCCGTGAGATGTTCTTTGCACTGGCTTTCGTAAGTATCGGGCTCAGCAGCAACTTCAGAGAGCTGGGCAGATACTTCAAGGGGGGCAAGCCTTTGACCCTGTACTGGATTGGCCAGAGCTTCAACCTCGTGCTGACATTCGTGATTGTCTGGCTACTCCTGAGCGGTGTTTTGTTCGCAGTTCCCTGGACAACAGGGTAACACCTGCAGGAAAACAACTCCAAGAGACATCAACAAGACAATACCGTTTACAGCGGGACTCGACGGCGGAGGCAACACCTCCGCACATTCATGGTTGTCCAACACCGTGTTATTGGCAGCAACGTTCTGAATGGGTGATACTCTTGTTGCGATGCTCACACTTGTCTGCCCCTTGATGGTAGCACATGTTTGCCACTCCTCTGCACGAGCATGCAGTGCTCTTGGTCCGGCGCCATCCTATCAAACCTTGCCTATGGCTGTGCCTACTGTTACCTTGTTTCCATGTTGATTCTCACACCACACTTCCATTATGAATATGGCCTCAGAGTTCTGAACCTGTTTGGCCTGGACAGCAGCCTTAGGCAATATGGTGTCGTTCACATCAACGATAGCAATGAACTTCAAGCTCATCTTGCCGTATGTCAGCCACTCTTCCCCAAAGAGGTCAATCATCAGTTCTGTGAGATAACCCTGAAACATGGCTCCGGAGGCAGCCCGCGTAGGCAGCCCACAACTCCTGGCGAACTCCAGGTCTGTGTGTATGTTCTTCTTGGGCCAGTCTGTGCCCCTGGGAAAACCACCCGAGAAGGCATACACCCTCTCCTGTGTGACTGTCTTGAGTCTGCCGGAGATATCGCTACCCTGTTCAGTATCCTTAGTGATAACAGCCATCTTCTCATGCACCCCCTGATATGTAGGTGTCAGTAACCGTTCTCTTTAGTATTTCGACGCCATCGTTGTCGACAATCAACACGTCTTTCACCTGATATGGCCGACCGCGTTTCTCATAGGTGTCCACGACCTTCCAGTGTACAGTGAAGGACTTCCCAACCCGCCCGGGATTAAGGTATTCCACCTCTTCCTTAGCATGAACAGCAGCCATGCCGTAAGGCAAGTAGAAAGATGGGCTCCTGGTGACGTTGCTCTGTACGACAAGGAGCACTGGGTTGACTATTGGTGGTCCGGCATCAGTACTCTGTGAATACCTGGAGTGATAATCCTCGACTGCCTCCAGGTATTGCTGGTTGAACTCCGTGGTGACAAGAAACTCGTAAGGTTCGAACTCGTCACCTACTCCAAACTGGTCGGCCCTCTTCTTTTCACTCATAGACATGCCTCCTCTTTATGCATTATTGGCGCAGAATGCCGCTATACTGCCACGAGCTATGCGCGGTCTGGGGACGTTGTTGGTCCAAGATGCGCCCTGTCATCGGATTACATCCCAGACGAGTTCCGCGATATCCTTGATCTCGATTGCACTCCCGCCGTCAACGGTCAACCTGCTGTCCTCAAAGGTGGCCAGGCAATAGGGGCAAGCCACGGCCAATATGTCCGCACCCGTCTCGATGGCCTGAGCCAACCTGACATCGGCCAGCCTTTCCCCCTTCGCGCTATCCAGCCATATACCACCACCTCCTCCTCCACAGCACAGGCTGCTGCGGTGAGAATCAGCCATCTCAACCAACTCCAGTCCCGGGATCCTCCGCAGTACGATCCGCGGCTCATCATAGATCTGGTTATGCCGTCCTAAGTAGCAGGGGCCATGATAGGTAACCTTCTTGTCCAGCTTGCGATTGAAATCCATCCTGCCTTCGGCGACAAGCCGGGCAAAATGCTGAGTGTAGTGAAGAACGTCCCAGTCCCCGCCGAGTTCTGGGTACTCGTTCTTGAAAGTATGATAGCAGTGAGGTGAGGTGGTGAGAATTCTTCTAACGCCGCTGTCAGTGAAGGCGCGTATATTGTCGTGGGCTAAGTTCCGGAATAACTCCTCCGCTCCCACGCTGCGTACGCTCTGTCCGCAGCACCTTTCCCGAGCACCCAGTATGCCGAAGTCGACCCCGGCCCTTTTAAGTATGCTGGCTGTGGCCTGCGCCACCTTTATAGCTCGCGGGTCGTAGGCCGGAAAACAGCCGGGGAAGTACAACAGTTCCATGCCTGCGGCATAAGCTCTTACGTCCAGTGAATCTGACCACCTCGTGCGCTTCTCTGGCGGCTCACCGAAGGGGTTTCCTACGCCGGCTATATTTGTCAGGGCGCGTCGCACTGAGCCCGGAATCCTGCCCACGCCCAGGCCTATCTCAACGCGGCGCAAGTCTCTCATGAAATCCAATATCT
>PXDM01000365.1 GCA_003565055.1 Paracoccaceae bacterium | reverse complement strand
TCCTTGACCGGGCTGGGGCTGCGTGGGCAGATCGACGGACGAGACGTGCTTCTGGGGGCTGCACGTTTGATGGCGCAGCAAGGGATTGCGACCGGGACCTTGGCGGCAGAGGCCGAAGCGCTGGCAGGGCAGGGGCGCACACCGCTTTATCTCGCGGTGGACGGCCAGCTTGCGGCGATGATCGCTGTCGCTGACACGCCGCGCGAGGGCGCGCGCGAGATGGTCGCAGCGCTGCAGGCGCGTGGCTTGCAAGTCGCGATGATCTCGGGCGATGCGCAGGCCACGGCCGACGCCGTCGCGCGCGAGCTTGGCATCACGGAAGTGGTGGCCGAGGTCATGCCCGAAGGCAAGGTCGACGCCGTGAAAGAGCTGCGCTCGCGTCACGGCCAGATCGCTTTCGTGGGCGACGGGATCAATGACGCGCCTGCGCTTGCGGAGGCGGATGTCGGCATTGCCATCGGAACCGGCACCGATGTCGCTGTGGAAACGGCGGATATCGTGCTGGTCTCGGGCCAGCCGACAGGGGTTCTGACCGCGCTGGAAGTCTCGCGCCGGACCATGCGCAACATTCGCCAGAACCTGTTCTGGGCCTTCGCCTATAACACGGCCCTGATTCCCGTGGCGGCAGGGGTGCTCTATCCGGCGCTCGGGATGATGCTCTCGCCGATGCTGGCGGCAGGGGCCATGGCGCTGAGCTCGGTCTGTGTGCTATCAAATGCCTTGCGGCTGAGAGTCATGGCATCACCAGAACTGGGAGGGAGCACATGAACATTTCCGAGGTCGGAAAACGCGCGGGCCTGCCGCCCAAGACGATCCGGTTCTACGAAGATATCGGGCTGATCAAGCCGAAGCGCGAGGCCAATGGTTACCGGGTCTTTTCGCAAACAGACCTGCACCGGCTGGCTTTTTTGCGCCGGGCGCGCGCACTTGGCTTCTCGGTTGCCGAATGTCGACAGCTGCTGGAACTTTATCAGAACGAAACTCGGGCCAGCGCCGATGTCAAGGCGCTGGCGCAGGGCCATCTGGCCCGGATTGATGCTCAACTGGATGAGTTGGCGCAGATGCGCCGCACGCTTGCTGATCTGATCCAGAGTTGCGCAGGCGACAATCGCCCGGATTGTCCGATCCTGCGCGATCTGTCGCGCTGAACGCTCAGGCCGGTTCCAGTTCCGCGACGGCCTTCGGCGTGCTTGCCGATTTTGCTTTGCTCGCAGGTTTTTTGGCGGTTGATGCGATGTCTTTCATGGCTTCGGCCTCGCGCGACAGATCCGCTGCGCTTTCATGCGGGATCTTCTCAGCGAATTGCCCAAGCATACGCAGATAGGCGTCCTGTTGCTGCTTGAACAAACGCACCCAGAATAGTGAGCTTTGCATCCAAAGTGTCATTGGCGTCATGGTTATTCCTCCTCCAGTGTTGTCTTGTCTTTGATCGCCTGTTGCAGATCGACCTTGTTCTGGTTCTATGTTACCCGAAACATGTGACATTTCTTTGATCCGTCGCAACTCCCGTTGAGTGTCTGTTGTCGGTCTACAACTTATGGATGATGTCTGACACGTCCGAGTATCGCGATGGGGGCTGACAAGTCAAATCACTTGATCCATCCGATGGCGGATGTCAGCGCAAACGTCCACTTATTGGACAAGATGCTGACGGAAGAACCGAATCGCAACTGGTCGGGAACAAAATCCGTCAGCGTCGCGATCAACGGATAATGATCTCATCCGGGCGTACCAGACCCAGCACGTCGCGCGCGCGCTCATCAAGCAGGTCAAGGTCGAGATAATCGTCCGAAAGACGCCGTGTGCGGATTTCCAGCTTGCTCAACTCTGCCTCGCGGCGCGTCTGCGCGGCGCGTAACGTGTTGACCTCTGCTTCGATCTGGACCCGGTTGAACAGGCCGAAATCTCCCTGAACGGCGGCAAAGGTGAAATACAGCCCGAGTACGGCTGCCGTCCCAAAATAGAAAAGTGGCCCGATAGCCGGTCGCGAACGTTTCATGAATTGCCTGCCACTGCTCGCCGATTTTCTCGGCTACTATTGCGCATATCGTGACACAAACATGTCGCGATGGGAATCCCCCAGGATGAGATTTCGCAGCTTAATTCAGGAAAATCCCGACAATCACCAACATCAGCCCGAGCGTTGAAACCGCGAGCGCTGCGAAATTGATCACGACGGCCCGCTGCATCTTGCTGCGCAGCGTGTCATCATCGAGCTGAGCGCGACGGAGTTTCATCACATAGATGACGCACCAGGCAAGCCCCAGCACGCCGGACATTGAAATCGCAGCGCCGATCCAGATCAACATGTCCATCAGCCCTTACTCGCGTTCCAACACTGCAACGCCGGGGAGCGTTTTGCCCTCCATCCATTCCAGAAAGGCACCACCTGCGGTCGAGACATAGCTGAACGCTTCGCTCACGCCAGCCTTGTTCAAAGCGGCAACCGTATCGCCGCCGCCCGCGACCGAGACAAGCTGGCCGTCGCGGGTCAGCGTCGCGGCATGCTCTGCAGCGGCCATTGTTGCGGTATCAAAGGGGGCGATCTCGAACGCGCCGAGTGGGCCGTTCCAGACCAGGGTTTTACAATTGGCGAAAAGCTCCTTGATTGCTGCCACTGTCTCAGGTCCCGCATCAAGGATCATCGCATCCGCTGGACAGGCATCGGCTGCGAGAGTTTCATTTGCGGCCCCGGCCGCGAATTCGCGCGCGACGACAATATCTTGCGGCAAATGGATCATGCATCCTATGTCAGAAGCCTTCTCCATGATCTCCCGCGCCGTTTCGGCCATGTCACGCTCTGCCAGCGATGTGCCGATCTCGATGCCCTGAGCGACGAGGAAGGTATTCGCCATGCCGCCGCCGATGATCAGATGATCGACGCGCGTGATCAGATTCGACAGAAGATCGAGCTTGGTGGAGACTTTCGCACCACCGACAACCGCCGCCACAGGACGTTGCGGTGCGCCGAGCGCGGCGTCGAGCGCGTTGAGCTCGGCTTCCATCAGGCGACCCGCACAGGCAGGCAGAAGCTGGGCGATCCCTTCGGTCGAGGCATGGGCGCGATGCGCCGCCGAGAATGCGTCATTGACGAACACATCGCCGAGCGCGGCAAGCGACGCAGCAAAGTGACCGTCGTTCTTCTCCTCGCCTTCGTGAAAGCGCGTATTCTCGAGCAGCAGCACTTGGCCTGACTCGAGCGCCGCCACAGCGCGTTTCGCAGGCCCGCCGATGCAGTTCTCCGCGAAGGTCACGGGCTTGCCGAGCGCCGCTTCCAGCGCAGGCACAAGCTGGGCGAGCGACATCTCTGGCACGGGCTGGCCCTTGGGGCGACCGAAATGGGCCATCAGCACGACCTTGCCGCCTGCGTCACTGATATGCGTCAGCGTCGGGACGATCCGCTTGATGCGCGTCGCATCACTCACGCGGCCTGCTTCCAGCGGCACGTTGATATCGACGCGGACCAGCGCGACCTTGTCCTGAAACTCTACATCATCAAGGGTTTTGAAAGCCATGACCGCCTCTGTATTTCGATTTCGGCGCACCTTCGCGCGAAATCCGGGGCATGGTCAATGGTCTGTCTTCTGAGTATCCGTCATGCGCAAGCCTCTTTTGGGACCCAAAAGCGATCGGCTTTGACCAAAGCATTCGCGGTCTCGATCAGCTTGCGCATGACAGCCGCGATGGCGACCTTCGCAGGTTTGCCATCGGCTCGGAGCTGCGCGTACTTTTTCCTGAGATCAGGATTGAAACGCGCGGCAACGAGGGCTGGCATGTAGAGGGCATCTCGCAGGACCTTTCGGCCGCCGCTGATAAATGACTTTCCTCGCCACTGCCCGGATTGGCGATTGTGGGGTACGAGCCCCGCCAGGCTTCCTGCCTGTTTTCGTTCGAGCGCACCGATCTCTGGCAGGAAGGTCAGGATCATCCCGGTGGCAACCGGACCGAGCCCGGGAATGGAGCTGAGAATGTCGCGTTTTCGGGCGTGAGCTTGGTCATCGGAAATCAATTTGTCGATTTCCTTGTCCAGCTCTTTGATCTGACGCTCGACCATGCGCAACCGCTCGGCTGTCTGGCGCTTCAATACCGGGTTGGTCTGGGTCTGCCCCCGGTTCCGCAATCGCGTCCGCTCTTTGACAATGCCAAGCCGTGCGACATGTAAATCCTTGAGTTCGTGTAGATTCGCTGATTGGGGATCGTCCGGTGCCAATGACAGCACTGCCCCCATCCGTGCGAGCGCGCGAGCATCCAGTTCGTCTGTTTTGGTGCGCGTACCGGATGCCTGAGCAAAGCGCCTAGCCTGCAGCGGGTTGACCTTTACAAGCGGAAATTTCCCGCCCAAAGCTTGTTCCAGCGCCCGGTGGTAGGGCCCCGCCGGCTCATACACGATCCTTGCCACTGGCCTTTTCCCCAGCCACCTCATCAGCGCCCGAAAACCGCTTGGCGAGTTGTCGAACCGTGCCGCGGCTTCGTCTTCCAGCCGATAGGCGTCTAGGCAGGATTTCGAAACGTCGATCCCTACGTTGCAATCAGTCATCTTCTCCATGTCCTATCCTTGTCATGCGTGATGCAAACACGCGTATCCGTTCAGGCCCAAGGCGAAAGCGACGGCTGACCAGACTCAGAAACGGTCCCGAAGACCACGAACGGGGCGGACCAGCCGTCGCCGCTGCCAGCCATAAATGGCGTGGCAGGCAGCGGCTTCTGATAGCTCAAAAGCCACCCTTTCCATAAGACAAGGAACGGGGCTTTTCCTGGCGCCTGTGCTCCATTAGGGTATGGCAAGCCAAAAAGACATGGAGGGCCCAATGGCCGAAATCAAAGATCCCGAAAATACCATCCTGATGGAGCTGAAATCCGGCACTGTCACGATCGAGCTTCTGCCCGATATTGCACCGGGGCATGTCGCGCGGATGAAAGAGCTCGCGCGCGCAGGTGCATATGATAATGTCGTGTTTCACCGCGTGATCGACGGCTTCATGGCGCAGACTGGCGATGTGGCCAATGGCAACACCGAAGTCAATTACAATCCCGGTCGCGCAGGGACTGGCGGATCCGACCTGCCGAACCTCAAGGCCGAGTTCTCGGGGGTGCCGCATGACCGGGGCACGCTGGGGGCGGCGCGGTCGCAAAATCCCGACAGCGCCAATAGCCAGTTCTTCATCAATTTCAAGGACAACCACTTCCTGAACCGGCAGTATACGGTCTATGGCCGCGTGATCTCGGGGATGGAGCATGTCGACGCGATCACCCGCGGCGAGCCGCCACAGAACCCTGACAAGATGCTTAGCGTCAAGGTGGCCGCCGATGCGTGACAAGCTGATCTTCGGGGGGCTTTTTGCGCTCGGTTTCGCGATCCTCGGGGCATCGTGGCTGAATGTCAAAAGCGTGCAGGCGGATACGGTCGTGCCATCGGATCATTCAGGCCCGGTGATGGTGATCGATGTCGAGGGCGAGGCCAATGGCGCGATCCGCATCGCGTTGCGCGACGATCTGGCACCGCAGCATGTCGAGCGTCTGGTGACGCTGGCAGAGCGCGGCGACTATGACGGGGTGGTGTTTCACCGCGTGATCGAAGGCTTCATGGCGCAGACGGGGGACGTGGCCAATGGCCGGCCAGATGGCAATCCCCGGATGTGGGGGACGGGCGGGTCTGATCTGCCCAATCTGCGCGCGGAATTCACGCGTGAACAGTCCTTCGAGCGCGGTGTCGTCGGCATGGCGCGTTCGCAAAGCCCTGACAGCGCGAATAGCCAGTTTTTCATCATGTTTGCGCCTGCGCCGCATCTCGACGGGCAATATACCATCGTGGGCCAGATGATTGACGGCTATGACGTGCTTGACGCGATCAAACGCGGCACTGGCGGCAACGGCGCAGTCGTTGGCACGCCTGACCGTATGGTCCGTGTCACCATCGAATGAAAAAAGCCGGGATGCAGACGTGCTGCATCCCGGCATGATCTTGAAGCAGGGTGCGATTATTGCACGTTGTGTTCTTCGGCAAAGCGCGCTTCGATCCGCGCAGCCAGTTCAGCATCGACCGCAGCAGCCTCGCCGATTGCGATATACTCGTCCACGGTGATATCGGGCGCGTCCTCGACAGTTTGCAGGATCGCTTCATCGGCGGCCTGGACAATCTCCATCTGCTCGGCTTCATCCGTCGTTGCCTCAAGCTGGGCGAGATAGCTTTCGCGCGTCTCAGCGACCGCCAGTGCAGCGCCGATGAAAGCATCAATCTGACTATCTTCTACCGTGATCGCAGCATCGGGCATCTCCATCCCTTCCATCTGCGCCAGTGCCGGGGTTGCGATGACGGGCGAGAGGGCAAGGGCGGCGGCGAGGGCAGTGCCGCTCAGCATACGGTTCAGTTTCATGTCAGTCTCCTGTTTGTCTCACGCAGCGGGCTGTCGCCCTGCGCTTGGACCAAGAGGTATGAGCGACCTGCCGGGCATGCAAGTCCAGTCGGCGGAAATCCGCTTTTATTGCTATAGCTTAGGGGGTGATCCTCATGCATTCAACGCCCCAGAAGCTTGATTCCACGCGATAATCCTTCGAGCGTCATCGGCACCATGCGCCCCTCAAATATCTGTGCGATCATCTGGGTTGACTGAGTATAGCGCCAATGCGGCTCGGGGCTGGGATTGACCCAGAGCGTGTCCGGCCATTGCGCAATGGCGCGGCGCAACCAGACCTCGCCCGCTTCCTCGTTCCAATGCTCATTCGCGCCGCCGGGATAGAGCACCTCATAGGGCGACATGGCCGCATCGCCCACGAAAATGCACTTCCAGTCACTGCCATACTGGCGCAGCACGTCCCATGTGGGCATCCGTTCGGTCCAGCGCCGGGCATTGTCACGCCAGACGAATTCATAGAGGCAGTTGTGGAAATAGTAGTGTTCCAGATGCTTGAACTCGGCCTTGGCGGCGCTGAACAGCTCTTCGACCGCGCGGACATGGTCATCCATCGACCCGCCGATATCGAGCAGAAGCAAGACCTTGACGGCATTCCTGCGCTCTGGCCGCGTGCGCACATCGAGCCAGCCTTGCTCAGCCGTCGAGCGGATCGTGCCGTCGAGATCCAGCTCCTCGCGCGCGCCGTCGCGCGCCCATTTGCGCAGCCGCTTGAGCGCGACCTTGATGTTGCGGGTGCCGAGCTCAACCGTGTCATCGAGATTGCGGAATTCGCGCTTGTCCCAGACCTTGACCGCGCGGCGGTGGCGCGATTTGTCCTGACCGATGCGCACACCTTCGGGATTGTATCCATAGGCCCCAAAAGGCGAGGTCCCGGCGGTGCCGATCCATTTTTTGCCCCCCTGATGGCGGCCCTTCTGCTCTTCCAGCCGCTGTTTCAAGGTCTCCATCAGCTTGTCGAACCCGCCCAGCGCCTCGATTTCCGCGCGTTCCTCGGGTGACAGGCTTTTCTCGGCCAGCTT
>PXDM01000220.1 GCA_003565055.1 Paracoccaceae bacterium | reverse complement strand
GACGGCTCGCTGGAATATATACCGGATAGGGTCTCCGGCCGGGGACGGAAGCAATGTCCAGGTAAGCGCGCGCTTCGATTTCGACGGCAATTTCGCCTCCCCGCGGCACCACGACTACCGGCTCCAGGCCGATTCCGCCCTGCGCGGCACCGGCCCCGACGGGGCCGACCCGGGGCCTTTTCCCTACCGGGAAGAGGTTTTCTTCGTTTCGCCCGAAGGCGATGACGAGGCCGCCGGCACGAGCCTCGCGCAGGCCTGGCGGACCCTGGGCCGCGCGCTCGAGTCGGCCGGGCCAGGCGACACCATTCACCTCCTGCCGGGGGATCATGAAGGCCCCCTGCACCCGGCCCGCTCCGGGGAAGAAGGCCGGCCGGTGACCTTCCGCGGCCGGGCGCCGGGCGTGACCGTTTCACCCGCGCAAGCCGGCGGACCAGCCCTCGACCTCGGCGGGCTTTCGTTCATCGAGGTCGCCGACATCTCTTTCACCGGCCCGGCCAACGCCGTCGAGGCCCGGGATGTTTCGGTCACCCACTGCTCCTTCGAGGGCGCCTTTGACGGCCGCGCCTCACGGGACATCTCCCTGCGCCACTCCTCGCTCGATTCGGCCGACTGGCGCGGTTCCGCCGGGGCCGGGATGTCCGGGGTCGTTTTCCGGCCCGGGCCGGGCCGGGAAGAAACCGTTGCGGTCGCGCTCGACGAAAGCGCGCTCGCCTCATTCTGGTCCGACTACAACGCCTTCCCCGGCGGCCTCGCGCAATGGCGGCAAGGCACCGGGCAGGACGGTCACTCGCTCGAGATCGCCGGGGAAACCGACTTCCCCGCCCTCACCGGGCGCGGCCCGCTTGCCACGAACATCGGGCCCGGGAGGATGGTCCGGGTCGAGATGCCCGCGCCGCTCGAGAACGTGAGCGTCCACTCGGTGACCGCGACGACGGCCAACATCGAGTGGTGGACCCCCTCGGCCGAAACCTACACCACCCTCGAGTGGGGACCGACGCCCGAGTGTTCCGAGAAGATGACCGAGATCCGGGGCCGTTCTGGCGCGGATTCCGTTTATCTGTTGGGTTCTGCCAAATTCTCGAATGAAGGCGCGTATCTGTTCCGCAAATTCGCGGCCTTCTGGGGCACGAACAATGTCGACCATCAGGCCCGCATCTGCCACTCGACCACTGTGGCGGGGGTTGCGAATACCTGGGGCTACGGCGCGCAGACCAACAGCTATAATGACATCCGCAACGCCAAGACCGTGATCTTCATGGGCTCGAACGCGGCAGAGGCGCACCCTGTGTCGCTGCAGCACATCCTTGAGGGCAAGGAGACGCAGCAGGCCAATGTGATCGTGCTGGACCCGCGTTTCACCCGCACGGCGGCCCATGCAACCGAATTTGTCCGCTTCCGCCCCGGCACGGATATCGCCATCATCAACGGGATGCTCTGGCATATCTTCGAGAATGGCTGGGAAGACCGTGAGTATATCGCGCAGCGCGTCTGGGGCATGGATCAGGTCCGCGAGGCGGTCAAAGCCTACACGCCCGATGTGGTCGAGGATATCTCGGGCATCGACGGCGAGACGCTCAAGCGCGTGGCGCAGAAATTCGCGCAGGAACGCCCCTCGACCTTCATCTGGTGCATGGGCGGCACGCAGCACACGGTCGGCACGGCCAATGTGCGCGCCTATAACATCCTGCTGCTGGCCACGGGCAATGTGGGCCATGAGGGCACGGGCGCGAATATCTTCCGCGGCCATTGCAACGTGCAGGGCGCGACGGATTTCGGCCTCGATGTGGGCAATCTGCCTTGCTATTACGGCTTGGGTGAGGGCGCATGGCGGCATTGGAGCCGCGTCTGGGATGTGCCTTACGACTATTTCGTGAGCCGTTTCGATGTGGTCCCTGCCAAGGGCGGGCGCGATGCGCGCACGTCTGAGCAGAACATGAACATCCCCGGCATCACCTCGACGCGGTGGTTCGACGCTGTCACTATCGACAGCGATGAGATTGACCAGCAGGACAACATCAAGGCGATGATCGTCTTTGGCCATGGCGGCAACACGGTCCCGCGCATGCAGGACGCGCAGCGCGGCATGGATGCGCTTGATCTTCTGGTTGTGGCCGACCCGCATCCAACGACCTTCGCGGCGCTGCATTCGCGGACCGACAACACCTATCTTCTGCCGATCTGCACACAGTTCGAGTGCTCGGGAAGCCGCACGGCCTCCAACCGCTCGATCCAGTGGGGCGAGAAGGTGGTCGATCCGATCTTCGAGTCCGACAATGACTATGCGGTGATCTACGCGCTCTCGCAGCGGCTGGGTTTTGCCGACGAGATGTTCAAGAATTACGAGATGGTCGAAGGCAAGTTCGGAATGGAGCCCACGCCCGAATCCATCCTGCGCGAGATCAATCGCGGGGCATGGTCTGTGGGCTATACCGGTCAAAGCCCGGAGCGGCTCAAGGCGCATATGGCCAATCAGGAGCATTTCGATCTGGTAACCCTGCGCGCCAAGCCCGATGCGCCTGCCGAGATCGCAGGCGACTATTATGGCCTGCCATGGCCCTGCTGGGGCACGGCGGAGCTGCGCCATCCCGGCACGCATATCCTCTACAACACCAACCTGCACCCGATGGAAGGCGGCGGCGCCTTCCGTCCGCGCTTCGGGCTGGAACGTGACGGCGAGACGCTTCTGGCCGAAGGGTCGTGGCCGGTCGGCTCTGAGATCGAGGATGGCTATCCGCAATTCACCTATGGCCTGCTGCGCCAACTGGAATGGGACGGCGATCTGACGGCGCAGGAACTCGCTGCGATCCAGGCAGTCGCGGGCAGCGATGACGAGGAAGCGATGGACGGCGTGAGTTGGTCGCTTGACCTCTCGGGCGGCATCCAGCGCGTGGCGCTGGAGCATGGCTGCGTGCCCTATGGCAACGGCAAGGCCCGCGCGGTGGCGTGGAACCTGCCCGATCCGATCCCGGTGCATCGCGAGCCGATCTATACGGCGCGGCCCGATCTGGTGGCGGCCTATCCGACCAATGACGACCGCCGCCAGCAGCGCATGCCCAATATCGGCAAGGCGGTGCAGCAGGATGTGGTGGATCGCGGGGTTGCGGGCGAGTTTCCGATCATCCTCACCTCGGGCCGTCTGGTCGAATACGAGGGCGGCGGCGAGGAAACCCGCTCGAATCCGTGGCTGGCCGAGCTCAAGCAGGACATGTTCGTCGAGATCAACCCCGAGGACGCGGCCGCGCGCGGCATCGTCGATGGTGGCTGGGTCTGGGTGACCGGGGCCGAGGGCGCGTCCAGAGCCCGCGTCAAGGCGCTGGTCACCGAGCGCGTGAACCGCGGGCTTGCCTTCATGCCATTCCATTTCGCGGGCTGGTTCCAGGGCGAAGACCAGCGCGGCAATTACCCGGAGGGCACCGACCCGATTGTTCTGGGGGAATCGGTCAATGTCATCACCACTTATGGCTATGACCCGGTGACCGGTATGCATGAAGGCAAGGTCACGCTTTGCCAGATCGCAGCGGCGTAAGGGAGGACTGATCAATGGCACGTATGAAATTCCTGTGCGACGCGGATCGCTGCATTGAATGTCAGGCCTGTGTGACGGCCTGCAAGAACGAGCATGAAGTGCCCTGGGGCATCAACCGCCGCCGGGTCGTGACGCTCAATGACGGGCTGCCGGGCGAGCGCTCTGTGTCCATGGCCTGCATGCATTGCACCGACGCGCCCTGCGCGAGCGTCTGCCCAGTCAACTGTTTCTATGAGACAAATGACGGGGTGGTGCTGCACAACAAGGACACCTGCATCGGCTGCGGCTATTGCAGCTACGCCTGTCCCTTCGGCGCACCGCAATTCCCGCAGACCGCCAATTTCGGCACGCGCGGCAAGATGGACAAGTGCACCTATTGCTCGGGCGGGCCGGAGCCGGACATGTCTCAGGCCGAATATGTCAAATACGGCGCGAACCGTCTGGCCGAGGGCAAGCTGCCGCTCTGTGCCGAGATGTGCTCGACCAAGGCTCTGCTGGCGGGCGATGGCGATATCATCGCCGATATCTACCGCGAGCGCGTCGTGACGCGGGGCTATGGCTCCGGGGCCTGGGGCTGGCGGACGGCTTACGGCGAAACTGTGACAGTGTAAGGAGCATAGGTCATGACCATTCTTTCCAGACTGCTCACAGCTTTCGGCCTCGTCCTTGCGCTTTCGCTCAGCGCGCCCATGGCGTCGGCGCAGGTGAACCCGACGCAGCAATCGGTCAGCGAGGATGCGCTTTTCGAGGCCCTCGGCACGGGTCCGGTCTCCGGTCGCGCGACGATCCCGGATGCCAAGGCCGGCACGCTGATCAATGCCGATAACAAGAACTGGGCCGCGCTTCAGGGCCAGACCCTGCACACGCTCTCGATTGTCGCGGTCCTCGGCATGATCGCGATTCTTGCGCTCTTCTACCTGCTTCGCGGCAAGATCCGCGTCGATTCTGGGCTTTCGGGGCGCAAGATCCTGCGCTTCAACGCCATTGAGCGCTTTGCGCATTGGACGCTTGCCTCGACCTTCATCATTCTGGCGCTGACCGGGCTCAATCTGATCATCGGCAAAACAGTGATCGCACCTGTCTTTGGTGAGGCCGCGTTCGGCACGCTCACCGCCTGGGGCAAGGTCGCGCATAACTATCTCGCTTGGCCCTTCATGGTCTCGCTGGTGCTGATCGTGCTCCTGTGGATCATCCATAACGTGCCCGACAAGCTCGATTGGGAATGGATCAAGCAGGGCGGCGGCCTGTTCAGCAAGGGTGTTCACCCACCTGCGCGCAAGTTCAATGCCGGTCAGAAGTTGATCTTCTGGTCCGTGGTGCTGGGCGGTGCGGCACTGTCCTATACCGGCGTCATGCTGATGTTCCCCGGCGAGGCCGGAACAGCGGCGGATTGGCAATTCTACCAGACCATCCACGCGCTGGTTGCCGCCGGGCTCTCGGCCATCGTGATCGCGCATATCTATATCGGCTCGGTCGGGATGGAAGGCGCATTTGACGCGATGGGCTCGGGCGAGGTTGATGAAAACTGGGCCAAGGAGCATCACGCGCTCTGGGTCGAGGAAGTGAAGTCCACGCAAGAGCGCAACACCAAACAGGTCGCAACCCCAGCCGAGTGATCGCAGGGGGCCGCATCTGCGCAGTCCGACCCGGTGCCAGTGATGGGCCGGGTCGGACGGGTTGAAAGACAGGCCAGGGATGAGCGGATCAGACAGTCTCGACGAATTGCGCGCCGCGCTTGATACTGTCGCGCTGCCCGGCGGGGGCAGCCTCGGCGCGTCCGGGCGCATTGCGGGCCTGAGCAGCGCGGGCGGGCGCGTGAGCCTGTCGATCCAGATCACCCCCGATGAGGCGCAACCCTTCGCCCCGGTGCGCGACCGCGCGGAGGCCGCCTTGCGCGCATTGCCGGGCGTCACTTCGGTCTTTGCCGTGCTGACCTCGGAACGCGCGGCGACGCCGAAACTGACCCAAGGCACCCCCGCGAAACCCGACCCGCTTGCGGGCATCGGCCATGTGATCGCGGTCGCCTCGGGTAAGGGCGGCGTCGGCAAATCCACAACCACGGTCAACCTCGCGCTCGCGCTCCGGGCGCAGGGCCTCAGCGTCGGCATTCTCGATGCGGATATCTACGGCCCCTCGCTGCCTACGCTTCTTGGCCTGCATGGCAAGCCGGGCATGGCACGGGGGCGCAAGCTCAAGCCCATGCAGGCTCACGGGATCGCTGCCATGTCGATGGGGCTGCTGATCGAGCCCGAAGCCGCGATGGTCTGGCGCGGGCCGATGGTCATGTCGGCGATCACGCAGATGATGGCCGATGTCGAATGGGGCGCGCTTGATGTGCTGCTGGTCGATATGCCGCCGGGCACAGGCGACGCGCAGCTTGCGCTCGCGCAGGGCACGCGGCTGGCGGGGGCGGTGATCGTCTCGACGCCGCAGGACCTGTCGCTGATCGACGCGCGGCGCGGGATCACCATGTTCCGCAAGGTCGATGTGCCCATCCTCGGCCTGATCGAGAACATGTCGCATTTCATCTGCCCCGATTGCGGCAGCAGCCATGCGATATTCGGCGAGGGCGGCGCGCGCGCCGAAGCTGCCCGGCTGGGCGTGCCATTTCTCGGGGGCGTGCCGCTGACGATGGATCTGCGCGCGGCCTCGGATGCGGGAAAACCGCCCGTCGCGCGTGCGCCCGATGGCCCGCTGGGCCGCATCTACCAACAGATTGCCCGTTCCGTTCTGGACGGGCTGGCCACATCGCGCGGCGACGCAGCGCGCGCGACAATGACAGGAGACCCCTCATGAAAGCCTTTCTCGCCGCGATTGTTTTCTCGCTCCTGCTGGCTGTCGGGGCCGCGAATTTCCTCGATTCCGGTTTTCAGCAGCCCGCGCATTCCGCGTTCACGACCGAAGGCGCGCGGGTCGACAATCCCGGCAGCAACCTGATCGGGTACTGACCCATCAAACCCGTGCTGACGCTATCCGCGCGCGCAGCCGCACTGGCGCTGGGCCTTTGCGCAAGCGCTGCGACCGGGGCCGATCTGGCCGGGCATGGCGGGCCAGTGGGCGCGCTCGATGCGGGCGGCGGGCGGCTCCTGTCTGGGAGTTTCGACACCCGCGCAATCCTGTGGGATCTCGACCGTGCCGCAGCGCTGACAGTCACGCGCTTCCATGAGGGCAATGTCACGGCAGTGGCGCTTCTGCCCGAGGGCGGGTTCGTCACGGCAGGGCAGGATGGCCGGATCGCGATCTGGGAGGGCGCTGGCATGACCCCCGCCTTTGCCACGCCCCCCGGCCAGTCGGCCATTGCCGCGCTCGATGTCGCGCCCGATGGCGCACGGATCGCAGCGGGCTTCCGCAATGGCCATGTCGCGGTCCTTACGCGCGCAAGCGGCGCGCTGGTGACGCATCGCGCGCATTCGGAGCGCGTGACCGGCGTGGGGTTTCTGCCTGATGGCACGCTCGCAAGCGTCGGCGGCGATTTCCGCTTCGCGCGCTGGAGCGCGGCGCTGGAGCCGCTCGCCCGCGCCGATCTTCCGGACCTGCCCAATGGCCTCGCCATCTCGATGGGTCGCGTGGCCGTGATCTTCGCCGAAGGCACGCTGCGGCTGTTTTCGCCCATGGGCGAGATGCTCCCCGAGCGTTTTCTCACCGACCGGCCGCTTGTTGCCATCGGAGCGCATGGCAGCGACGTGGCCGCCGCAGCGATAGACGGCACTGTCTGGCTGCTGGAGGGCGCGGATCTGGCGCAGCGCGTGATGTTTCAGGCCTCCGAGGGGCCAGTCTGGGCGCTGGCGCTTGATGAGGGGGAGCTGTTCAGCGCAGGCATGGATGCCACGATCCGGCGCTGGTCGCTTGCCGACGGGCAGTCGCTGGCCGGTGGGGATGCTGTCGCCGCCGCGCAGGACTATCGCGATGACAGTCGCGGGTTCGAG
>PXDM01000487.1 GCA_003565055.1 Paracoccaceae bacterium | reverse complement strand
CCCCACAATCTGCTCTTCGGTGAAACGTGATTTGCGCATCGTCTGTTCTCCTTGTTCTGACGAACGTTACAAGAACAAACTCTCCTTTTGAATGGCCCGGATTCTTGGGGGCAGGTCAAGGTCACCGAACAGGATTGCGCACTTTCGCCTGCGTGATAATCCAATTGGTTGACGATCAGGCTTCCATCACACCCGCCGCGCGGCGGACAGCACAGGACCCCCAGCATGCAGATTTTTCGTTGTCCGGGCTGCGATGCCGAGTTGTTCTTCGATAACGGCTTTTGCCCCTGTGGCCTTGCCGTGGGCTATGATCCCAACTCCGAGCGTTTCGCAACGGATCAGCGCTTCTGCGCGAACCGCGCGAGTCTCGGGTGCAACTGGACATGCGCCGCCGATGAGACGTTATGCGCAAGTTGCCAGATGACCAGCGTGCATCCCGATCTGTCGATGGCTGAAAATACCCCGCTCTGGGCGAAGGCAGAGGCCGCAAAGCGCCATGTGCTTGTCGGGTTGATGCGCTGGGGCTGGTTTTCGGCAGATGATCCCGGCGCGCGCCCGGAATTTCACATGCTGGCGGAACAAACCGCCAGCGGCACGGCGGACGTGACGATGGGGCATGCCTCGGGGCTGGTGACGATCAATCTCGCCGAAGCGGATACGTCCGAGCGCGTGCGTCGCCGCGAGATGCTGGGTGAGCCTTACCGCACGTTGATCGGGCATTTCCGCCATGAGATCGCGCATTTTCTCTTCGAGCGGCTATGTGAGCGCGACGGTTTCCTGTCGGCCTTTCGTGCCATGTTCGGTGATGAGACGCGCGACTATGGCGCGGCTCTGGCAGAGCATTACCAGAACGGCCCGCCCCCTGGCTGGCAGAACGCGCATGTCACGCCTTATGCGGCGGCGCATCCGCATGAAGACTGGGCAGAAACTGCTGCGCATGCGATGCATCTTTGCGATATCACGGACAGCTTTCTGGCTGCGGGGCTTGGCAAGGCCGATGCGCCGGGCCCCGATTTCGATGCCTATCGCGCGACCGATCCGGTGGCGTTGATTGACGCTGCATTGGCAATTGGGGTGGCCCTGAACCATGTCAATCGCGCGGTGGGTCAGCCGGATATCTACCCGTTCGTCAATTCAGACGAGACGCGGAAGAAACTGGGCTTCGTCCTGCACTGGCTCAGCGAGAAGTCAAAGCAACGGGGGTGAGTGCGCACTATCTGCGCCATGGGCTGGGCCGGAACCGCGCGGCACGGCCGGCGGTCGGCACACTGGTTTTGACATAGCGGTAGCGGGCTTCGGCATGTGGCGGGTGACCGTGGCATTTCGTCCAATAGGCCGGACCGCCTTTGCGCAGCCAGAGCGGCAGCGACAGAACCACCCCGGCGAGGAAACCGCCCGCATGTGCCCAATAGGCGACGCCGCCTGCATCCGATGCGGCACCGAGACCACCAAGGATTTGCATGACAAACCAGCTGCCCAAGACCAGCCAGGCCGGGATCGGAATGATACGGAAAATGATGATGAGAAACAGGAACATATCGACGCGCGCGCGCGGGTAAAACAGAAAATACCCACCCAGAACACCCGCGATGGCCCCGGAAGCGCCGACCATGGGGATGGTCGATTGCGGCTCTGCGGCGAATTGCAGCCCGGCAGCGGCCAGCCCGCAGATGAGGTAAAAGGCAAGATAGCGCCAATGCCCCCAAAGCTCTTCCATATTGTCGCCAAATATCCATAAAAACAGCATATTGGCACCGAGATGAAGCAGATCGCCATGCAGGAATTGATGCGATAGCAGCGTCAGAGCCCCCTCGCCGGCGCTGAGTTGTGCGGGAACCATGCCCCATTCGAAGAAGAATCGCATCAGCGCCTGGTCATCACCGAAGAGGGGAAGATAGAGCGCGAAGACCAGCGCATTCGCCGCGAGCAGTGCCCATGTCACATAGGGACGTTTGCTCGACGGGTTATGGTCGCGGATCGGGATCAGCATTGCCGAATAGCCCTTCGACTAAAATATGCGGCGCCCAAGATGGGGCGCCGCATTTTTGTGACTTCATCCGTTGTGTATCAATCCGCTGTCAGCAACGGTGGATTGTTGCCCGTGATCTGTTTGGCGTCGGGGCCTTCGATGATCAGAGCGATTTCGCCATCGCGCAGGCGCACCTGAACGACACCGCCTTTGGCAAGCTTGCCGAAGAGCAACTCTTCCGCGAGCGGCTTTTTGATATGCTCCTGAATGACCCGCGCCAGAGGCCGCGCGCCCATCTTGTCGTCATAACCTTTCTCGGCCAGCCAGGCGGCAGCGTCATCGCTGAGGTCGATGGTCACATTGCGGTCGAGCAGTTGCGCTTCAAGCTGCAGCACGAATTTCTCGACCACCATCATGATGACCTCGCGCGGAAGCGGTGCGAAGCTGATCACGGCGTCGAGACGGTTGCGGAATTCCGGCGTGAAGGTGCGCTCGATGGCGGCCGTATCCTCGCCCTCGCGCCGGTCGCGCCCGAAGCCGATGGCCGCTTTCGCCTGCTCTGCTGCGCCGGCATTGGAGGTCATGATCAGGATCACATTGCGGAAATTCACCGTCCGCCCGTTATGGTCGGTCAGTTGCCCGTGATCCATGACCTGCAGCAGGATGTTATACACATCCGGATGCGCCTTCTCGATCTCATCGAGCAGCAAGACGCAATGAGGATGCTGGTCTACACCATCAGTCAAGAGCCCGCCCTGATCAAAGCCGACATAGCCGGGGGGTGCCCCGATCAGGCGCGAAACGGCGTGCTTCTCCATGTATTCCGACATGTCGAAGCGCAGCAATTCCACACCGAGCGTATTGGCGAGTTGCTTGGCGACCTCGGTCTTGCCGACCCCGGTCGGCCCGGCAAAGAGGTAGTTGCCGATGGGCTTTTCCGGCTCGCGCAACCCGGCGCGCGCAAGTTTGATCGCCGAGGACAGCGCCTCGATCGCTGAATTCTGCCCGAACACGACCCGTTTCAGCGAAGTCTCAAGATCGCGCAGCACCTCGCTGTCGTCTTTCGAGACGTTTTTCGGCGGGATACGCGCGATTTTGGCAACGACTGCCTCGATCTCTTTCGGGCTGATCGTCTTGCGCCGCTTCGAATCGGGCAGCAGATGCTGCGCCGCGCCTGCCTCGTCGATCACGTCAATCGCCTTGTCGGGCAATTTGCGGTCATTGATATAGCGCGCGGCAAGTTCCACTGCGGTCTTGATCGCGTCATTCGTGTAGCGGATTTCGTGATGGGTTTCGAAATACGGCTTGAGGCCCATGAGGATTTTCACCGAGTCCTCGACCGTCGGCTCGACCACATCAATCTTCTGGAAGCGCCGCGACAGCGCGCGGTCCTTCTCGAAATGCTGACGGAATTCCTTGTAAGTGGTCGACCCCATGCAACGCAGCTTGCCACCCTGCAGCGCGGGCTTGAGCAGGTTGGACGCATCCATTGCCCCGCCCGAGGTCGCACCCGCACCGATCACCGTGTGGATCTCGTCGATGAAGAGCACCGCATCAGGGTGGTCTTCCAACTCCTGCATCACGGATTTCAGCCGCTCCTCGAAATCACCGCGATAGCGTGTCCCGGCGAGAAGTGCGCCCATATCGAGTGAGAAGATGGTCGAATTCGCCAGAATTTCCGGGGTTTCGCCTTCGACGATTTTCTTGGCGAGCCCCTCGGCAATCGCGGTCTTGCCAACACCGGGATCCCCAACCAGCAGCGGGTTGTTCTTGCGACGACGGCACAGCACCTGAATGCAGCGCTCGACCTCTGCGGCGCGACCGATGAGCGGATCAACCTCCCCCTTGCGGGATTTGGCGTTCAGATCGACGCAGTATTTGCCCAGCGCGGTTTCCTTGGCCTTTTCCTCGGCCTTGTTGCTTTGCGCCGCTTCTTCCTCCTCGGCGCCGGTGACCGGGCGGCTTTCGGAATACTGAGAGTTCTTCGCGACCCCATGGGCGATGAAATTCACCGCGTCATATCGCGTCATGTCCTGTTCCTGAAGGAAATAGGCCGCGTTTGATTCGCGCTCGGCAAAGATCGCAACCAGCACATTCGCGCCAGTCACTTCGTTGCGCCCGGAGCTTTGAACATGGATCGCAGCGCGCTGGATCACGCGCTGGAAAGCAGCGGTCGGCACGGCTTCGGACCCTTCGATATCCGTCACGAGCGAGGACAGCTCTTCCTCGACGAATTCCTGCAAGGTCTTGCGCAGATCGTCGAGGTCGACATTGCACGCCAGCATCACCCGGCTTGCGTCCGGCTCGTCAATCAGCGCCAAGAGCAGATGCTCAAGCGTTGCAAATTCGTGGCGCCGCGTGTTGGCCAGAGCCAGAGCACCGTGAATGGATTGTTCCAGTGTGGACGAAAAGCTGGGCACGTCAGACGCTCCTGTATTTGGGTGGCCACTGAATTATCGGGTCAGCAGCCAGTGTCGCCTCATAGTCTTAAACTTCGGTTTTATTCACCGTCCTTCAAGTTCTTTTTCTTCAACTTTGCCGAAGGAGGGCAAATCTGGCAAGAAATCTTGGCATTCGCCCGCGCAATAACCGCTCAGAACGTGTCTTTCAGGTGTCTCAGATGCGCAAAAGACTCAGCGTCCGAGGCATGCAGCCGATCATGCGCGGCTTTCATCGCGGGAAGATGCGCGCGCAGAAACGGATTTGTGGCTTTCTCCAACGCAAGCGGCACCACGGCCATGGGCCGCCCCGCGAGCCGATCCGCCTCCATCGCGGAGATACGCGCGTGCAGAGCGGCATTGTCGGGATCGACACTGAGCGCGAAGGCGGCATTGCCCTTGCTGTAGTCATGGCCCGAGCAGATCAGCGTGTCATCGGGCAAGGCCATCAGCTTCGACAGGCTCGACCACATTTGCGCCGGCGTTCCCTCAAAGAGTCGCCCGCATCCCAGCGCCATCAGACTGTCTGCGGTAAACGCCATCTGGCTCTCGGCGAAGTGGAAGGCGATGTGGCCAATCGTATGGCCCGGCACGTCGATCACTCTGCCCGCCTGCGCGCCGATGGTGACCGTATCGCCTTGGACCAGCGCGTGATCCAGAGGCGGCAGGCGATGCGCATCGGCTTTTGCCCCCCAGATGGTCGCCCCCGTGTCCTCGCGCAGTCGCATGACACCACCGATATGGTCGTCATGGTGATGCGTGATCAGGATATCGCTGAGCGCCCAGCCCGCCGCATCGAGCGCGTCATGGATCGGCGCGACATCGGGCACATCGACAACCGCTGTGCGCCCGGTCTCGGGGTCATGCAGCAGATAGGCATAGTTGTCGCGCAGACAGGGGACCGCCGTGAGCGTCAAAGGCATGGCATTTTCCTTTTGTTCCGTTAGACTGCATGCAGCTTGGGCCAAGGCTCGGCTCGGCGCAACCATGAGAATCGACGAACGCCTGCATGTATCAAGACGTCTGCGCCCTGAGGGATTTCTATTACACCACGTCTCTGGGCCGCGCTGCGCAAAAGGCGTTGCGGGACCGGCTGATGGCCTGCTGGCCGTCGCTCAAGGGGCTCGATGTTGCGGGTTTCGGCTTCGCCGCGCCCTTGCTGCGCCCCTGTCTGCGCGACGCGTCCCGCGTCATCGCGCTGATGCCGGCGCAGCAAGGCGTGATGCATTGGCCCGCCGAGAGCGCGAACCATTCGGTTCTGGTCGAGGAAACCCACTGGCCGCTGGCCTCTGACAGCATCGACCGGCTGGTGATCCTGCACGGGCTTGAGACCTCGGAGCGCCCCGGCCCGCTTCTGGAAGAGGCGGCGCGGGTGCTCAAGCCGGGCGGCAAGGTGGCGCTGATCGTGCCCAATCGCTCCGGGCTCTGGGCGCGCAGTGACGGCACACCTTTCGCCCTCGGGCGGCCCTATTCACTGGGGCAGATCGAGACCTTGCTGCGCGATCACGGCTTCGCGGTCGGCGAGCATTCGGCGGCGCTGTTCTTTCCGCCCAAGGATCGCCGCCGCTGGCTGAACTGGGCGATGATGTTCGAGAGTATCGGCCAGAAACTCTCGCGCTACCACGCTGGCGGCGTCTTGCTGGTCGAAGCCACACGCGTTGACGAGACGCCGCGGCCTTCAGGGCTGCGCATCCGCGAGCGCAAGCCGCTGCGCATTCTCGACCCGGTGCGTCCGGGGACCGCAAGGCCCGCATGGCGGGGCTCAATGCCGCCGCGCGGCTAAAGCGGCAGAACAGAATCAGCATAAACGCAGCGGGTGCCAATCCCCCAACGCACGCCCACGCAGAGCCCCTGCCGCCCTGCCCTGCCAAATGGTAGCGCAAGCTTGTGTCCGAAAATCCCATTAACAGGATATTAACGCCCCCGAGCCCTCCCGGAAGCCCGCCTTCGCGGTTGCAGCGCGAAAAGCCCTCTGCTAAACCCGCGCCGAACTTACATGCCGCGTCAGTAGTTGCATTCACGGCACCGGGCCTGCGCGAGTCCGGTGCGAAACAGATGGAAGGGTGGACGTGTCCGAACCGGCTTCGATCTCCTCGGGCATAGCGAAACGCTATGCGACGGCTATTTTCGAATTGGCGAAAGAGTCCAAATCGCTCAAATCCCTGGAAGCTGACGTTGCAGCGCTCGAAGGCGCCCTGACCGACAGCGCGGATCTGCGCAATCTCATCACCTCACCCGTCTATTCGCGCGATCAGGTCGCGAATGCGATCTCTGCAGTTGCGGCAAAAATGAAGCTGTCGCAGACCGTCGCAGGTGCGCTGGGTCTGATGGCCGCGAAGCGCCGCCTTTTCGCGCTGCCGCAAGTGCTGGCCAGCCTGCGCGCCATGATCGCAGCCGAAAAGGGCGAAGTCACGGCAGAGGTTACCTCCGCTTCCGCGCTGTCGAAGGCGCAACAGACTGATCTTGCGAAGATGCTCAAGACGCGCATCGGCAAGGACGTCACACTCAATCTGACCGTCGATGAAAGCCTCATCGGCGGTCTTGTCATCAAGGTGGGCTCGCAAATGATCGACACGTCGGTCCGTGCGCAGCTCGCGGCCCTCAAGAACAGCATGAAAGAGGTCGGGTAAATGGGTATCCAAGCTGCTGAGATTTCTGCCATCCTCAAGGAGCAGATCAAGAACTTCGGTCAGAATGTCGAAGTCACCGAAGTGGGCCGCGTGCTCTCGGTGGGTGACGGGATTGCCCGTGTCCACGGTCTCGACAATGTTCAGGCCGGTGAGATGGTCGAGTTTCCCGGCGGTGTGCGCGGCATGGCGCTCAACCTCGAAGCCGACAATGTGGGGATCGTGATCTTCGGCGATGACCGTGGCATCAAGGAAGGTGACACTGTCAAACGCACCAAGTCCATCGTGGACGTGCCGGTGGGCGACGAGCTTCTGGGCCGCGTGGTCGATGGTCTGGGCAACCCGATTGACGGCAAGGGCGAGCTGAAGACCACCAAGCGCTCCGTCGCCGACGTCAAGGCCCCCGGCATCATCCCCCGGAAATCGGTGCATGAACCGATGGCGACGGGTCTGAAATCGGTGGACGCCATGATCCCCGTT
>PXDM01000288.1 GCA_003565055.1 Paracoccaceae bacterium | reverse complement strand
GCGGATGCAGAAATAATCGCTCTCGCGCGTGCAGGGATCAGGCCGCCAGAGCGCCGCCCCCGCCAACATGAGCGGGATGAGCGAAGCCACGGCCCCCTGCACGACCCAGGCCCGCGCGCCTTGCGCCGCGACGAAACTGTAGAGGGCCATCGCGATATAGATTACTGTCACGAAAGTCAGCGTGCCCACAGATCCCAGCCATGAGATGAACACGAACCCCGCCGCCAGTGTGCCGATGATCGCGCCCCAGGCCCCGGCGGCAAACATCGACCCGAGTGCCCGGCCCGATTGCGCCGGATTGCGCTGCACGGCGATCTGCGACAGGATCGGCGCGGGGATGCCTGCGAAGAACGAGGGCAGAAAGAAGACCAGCATGGTCAGCGCAACAATCGCCGCCACCGGGTCTTCGAGCACTGTGATCACCGGCCCTGCCACACTGCGCAGCAAGAACACTGCGCCCCCGGTGGTTACCGCCGCCGCGATCATCGCCCAGCCATTGGCCCGCAAGGCACGATCCGCGGGCCATTCCGCGAGCCGCCCGCCGACCCAATGGCCCGCCGAGAACCCCGCCAGCACCACAGCGATCACCGAGGTCCAGGTATAGAGCGACATGCCCACATAGGGCGCGAGCATGCGACCTGCGACGATTTCGACGACCAGTGACGCAGCCGCGACAGTTGCCTGCACCGCGACCAGAACCCAGAGTTTATGCATGAGATCTCCCATCTCTCCCTTGGGCCGACTTTAGGACGCGCAGGCCACAGGTGCAATCCGCTCAGCCCGCTTTCACCCGCGCGCGCCACAGCGTGAACAGCCCCGCCGCGACCACGACGCCTGCCCCGATCATCACATTCGCGCGCAATGTCTCGGCAAAGGCCAGAACGCCCAGACCCGCGGCGAAAGGCAGTTGCAGATAGGCAAAGGGTTGCACCGCACTCGCCTCGGCGACCTCATAGGCGCGGATCAGCAGGAAATGGCTGAAGGCCGAGGTGACGCAAAGAAGCCCCATCCAGAGCCAGTCACCCTGCGCCATCGGCTCCCAGAACCAGATGCCAATCAGCGTCATGGCGACCGCGCCGGTCGTGCCGGTCCAGAAAAAGCTCACCGCCGCGCTGTCCTGCCGCGCGACATAGCGCGTCAAAAGCCCGTAGAGCGCGAACATGAAGGCCGCCAGCAGCGGGATCAGCGCTGCAGGCTGAAACACGCCGACGCCCGGCTGCAGGATGATCAGCACGCCTATAAGCCCGATGCCGATGGCGGCCCAGCGCCGCCAGCCGACCTGTTCGCCGAGGATCGGCCCGGACAGGGCCGCGATCAGCAGCGGATAGACCGCAAAGACCGCATGGCTCTCGACGAGGCCCAGCACCACGAAGGCCGTGACCATCACGCAGACCTCCAGCGCCAGAAGCAGGCCGCGAAAGGCCTGCAAGACGGGCTGTTTCGTCGCCGCCGCCTGCCGGATGCCGCCGGCCTTGCGCGCCGCGACCACGATCACGAAACTGGCGAAGAACCAGTAGCGGATCATGATGATCATGAAGACATTGTATTCGCCCGCCAGATGGCGCGACAGCCCGTCCTGCAGCGCGAAGATGAAGGCGGTTGCCACCATCAGCCAGATGCCCAGCGTGTTGTTTTGCGGGCTCATCGCAGGCGCCCGCTGCTCATATGCCGCTTGCGCCCGAAACCGGGGGTGCGGGTGACCTCGAACCCGGCCTTGTCAAGCGCGCGGCGGACATGGCCCGCCGCCGTATAGGTCGCGAATGTGCCGCCGGGGGCGGTATGCGCGCCCACCTCTGCCATCAGCGCATCGCACCAGAGTTCAGGATTTTTCGCAGGCGCGAACCCGTCGAGATACCAGGCATCCGCGCGCCCCTTCCAGCCCGGCAGGGTTTCGCGCGCGTCGCCCAAGATGATCTCGACCTCCAGCGCACCGAGACGAAACTGGCGCGCGCCCCTGCGCCATTGGGCGACCAGTTCGGCGCTGGGCAGGTCCGGGAAGGCCGAAAGCGCGCGGGCCATGTCCTCGGGCTGCATCGGGAAGGCTTCGAAACTGGTGAAGTAGATGGGGCCGTCTTGCAGCACCCCCGCTGTCGCGAGCAGGTTCAGCCCCGTGCCGAAGCCCAGCTCCGCGATGTGGAAACCGGGGCGGGCGCGCTCGGGCAGACCATTGCCGCGCAGGAAGACATGGCGCGTCTCCTCCAGCCCGCTCTGGAGCGAGAAATAGGGATCGTCGAACCGGGTCGAGACGGGAATCGCCCCGTCCTTCCAGTCCAGTCGCGCATGCTGGTCGTGCATCTTCGCCCGCTCTGTGTCACATGTCCCGCAGTCTTGCCGGGGCATGGGGGAAATGACAATGGCCGATCTGACCATCATGGGCGCAGGCGTGTTCGGGCTGGCGCTGGCCTATGTCGCGGCACGGCGCGGGGCGTCAGTGCGGGTGATCGAGAAACGCGCGCCGGGGGCCGGGTCGAGCGGCGGGCTCGTGGGGGCTTTGGCCCCGCATGTGCCGGAAAACTGGAACGCCAAGAAAGCGATGCAATTCGACGCGCTGCGCGCGGCCGGGGCCTTCTGGGCCGATGTCGCGGGGTGCGGGGGCGTCGATCCGGGCTATGCCCGCCTGGGCCGGGTGCAACCTGTGGCCGAGGACAAGCTTGATCTCGCCCATGCCCGTGCCGCGCAGGCCCGCGATCTGTGGCAGGGATTTGCGCGCTGGCAGGTGATCCGCGCCGAGGCTGCGCCGGGGCTGGCGCTGCAGGCCCCCTCGGGCTGGGTTGTCCATGATACGCTGAGCGCGCGACTGCATCCGCGCCGCGCCTGTGCCGCGCTGGTGGCCGCGCTTGATGCGCTCGGGGGGCGGATCGAGTGCGGGGAGACGCCCCCTCCCGGCGCGCGCGTGGTCTGGGCGACGGGCCATGACGGGCTGGAGATGCTCTCGGCGGATCTGGGCCGCAAGATGGGGTCGGGCGTGAAGGGGCAGTCGCTCTCCCTCGCCTTGCCTTGCCCGGATGCGCCGCAGATTTTCGCCGACGGGCTACATATCGTGCCCCATGCGGATGGCACAGTGGCCATCGGATCGACCAGCGAGCGTGATTTCACAGACCCGGCCTCCACGGATGCGCAATGCGATCTGCTGTTGGACAAGGCCCGCGCGCTCTGCCCGGCGCTGCGTGCCGCATCCGAGGTCGCGCGCTGGGCCGGGGTGCGCCCGCGCGCGATGTCGCGTGCGCCGCTGATGGGGGTCTGGCCGGGACGGGACGGGCAGTTCGTGTTCAATGGCGGGTTCAAGATCGGCTTTGCCATGGCCCCGGCTCTGGCCGAGATCATGGCCGATCTGGTGCTGGACGGTATAAACCGCATCCCGGAGGGTTTTGATTTGGCCTGAGGTTCAGGGTGTGAAGGTCACGCAGTCGGTGACAGGGCGTGGCAAGCACCCTACCTGCCCCGGAGACATCATGCTTCTGCCGTGAGTTCACTTCCGGCCCCTGCGGCTGCAGACGGCTGTGACCTGCGCGGCGCGCTCAAGGAACGCGGCGGATCCGCTTTGGGTGGCAGCGCACAAATCGCGCGCAGATCAGGGCAGTCGTGCAGCCTGACAGAGAGCGCCGGATCGAAGAGCCGGTCGCGCCCCTCGGCCAGCATCAAGAGATAGTTGCGATATTCCTCGGCATTGTTGAAATGCTGCGCCCGCGCGACCTCGGCCTGCGCCTTGGCATGAAACTGGGCGTGATATTTGAAATGCGCAAACCCAAGCTCGCGTTCAGCCACCTGTGTGCCTGCGATGTAATGCAGGCCCGTCGAGAGCCGCATGAACGGGTGATAGCGCAGCAGGGCATATTTCTGGGCCACAAAGAGGCTCGCGCGCGCCGGGTGACCCGCTTCTGCCACCAGCCGGTGGCGCAGCGCGCTGGTGAGCGTCTGGGCGTTGGACCATGGCCCACGCCCCTGCCAATCCGTGCGGAAAGGGCTTCGCTCGACATGATCGGCCTCCAGAAACGGGGCGCGGGTGAAGCGGATGTCCGAGAGCGGGCCTTTGGGATAGAGATCGAACATCCTGAGCCGCACCGCCTCGGCCCCGGAGAATTCCGGGCCGCGAAGCAAGGCGGGCAGATCGCCATGCACCTTCCCATGCGCATCGGGCAGGGACCAGAAGGCAAGTTCATCCGCATCAGCGACCAGCGACCATTGCCCCATGCGAAACTGCGCGAGCAGCGCCTCCTGCCAGAGAACACCATAGGCCGAGTCGCGATAGGGCGTATCGGTCGAGAAGACAGCGACATCGGGCTGGTCGCGCAGACATTCCAGCGTGCCGTCATCGGAACCATTATCGACAATCAGGAACCCGCCGACGCCGAGGCCACGGTAATGCGACAGAAAATGCTCCAGCACGAAAAGCTCATTGCGCATCACCGCGATGACGGCGACCTCGGCTGCCTCGGCGCGCGCCAGATGTTCGGGCGGGCTGATCAGGTCGAGCCCATGACGCGCCCAGCCCAGCCCGGCAGGCCGCGACAGGGGCCAGATTTTCATCGGCTGCGGCCAGGGGGAGCGCAGCGCTTCGCGCGCCGCGCGCGGTGCCCCACCCGAATCGAGATGCGCGAGCTTGATGCCGGAACCCGCGAAGGGCAGGAAGCCGCAGTGAAATTGCGACACTGGCGGCAGGTCCGGGGCTGACCGCCGGAAAACTGCCAGATCGTAATTCGGCCCGCTCACCTCGATCCCGGCCAGCGCCAGAAGATCGCCCACGAGCTTGTCTTCCATGAACGAGACCTGTTCGAGCGCCCGCCCCTGCGCGCCGTCGCGTTCGGCCACCACAGCGGCCATGGCCTGCCGGGTCAGGATATAGCCAGTCGCGCCATCGGCATAACCCGCAGGCTCGGGCGATTTATCCAGTTCAAAGCGCCCACGCGCGCTGCGCGCATGTGCCATATGCCAGCTGCGATCCATCTCACCGAATGCGCGCCGCAGCGGGCGACCGAAATAGCGCGTGTTGAGGAAAGCCAGATCGGCGAAGAAGGTCTGACCATCCAGAAAACAATCATCATCAATCTTGAAGATGCGCCCGAACCGCGTCTGCGTGAGCGCCCATTCGATCAGCGCAAGGCTCTTTTGCGGCAGGCCCTCGTAATCATCCGGCGCGTCGAGTTGCAGAAGCTGACCGTCAAAGCGGGGGCCGATACCGGGCGGCTGGCCGGGCGCGCGCCCGACGACCGTGATCACGGGAACGCCGCGTTGCGCCAGACTGTCACCCCAAGCCGACATGGCCTCAGGGACCCGTGTTTTCAGATAGGCATGGCAAGAGATCACTGCCACGACCGTATCCGCAAGCGGATCGGAGATCGCGCGCAGCCGCGCGGCCTGTGGGTCCTCGCGATCGGGCGGGGCTGGCGTCATAGAGGACAGGGCGCGCGGCTCCAGCGCTGCACGTAGCCCCGCATCCGGACAGAGCGCCACGAAACGGGCCAAGGCGAGGACCACCGCAGGCGCGCGCCGTATTTCTGCGCTCTCAAGGGCGGGCAGACAGGCGGCCACGCAGCGCTGCGCGAGATCACGCTGGCCGCGGCGTGACAAGCGCTCCGCCATCGACAGGAGGACAGGCACCCCGACGGCGCCGCCCTGTGGGCCGAAAAGCGGTTGTGCAGCGGCAATCAGCGCGTCGATATCTGTTGCGCAGAGAAAGCGCATATCGGCAAGCTCTGCGTGCATCTGCGCCAGCCTCTGCTGCGCCTGCGCCATGGGCGGACGCGAAATGTCGGGCGATGCAGCGCGCAGCCCGGCGCAAGCGGCGCGATGCACAGGTGTCTCGCAGGTCAGTGGCAACGTCGCGCGCTGAGCATCGCTGCGCGGGAATGCCAGCCAGCGCAACGCGGCCTCATTGATCTCGCCATCGGTCGCGTGGGCAATCAGCGCAGCGGTGTCCGGCAGGCCAGCGCCATCCACAGGCAGCGCCCGCATAGAGAGAGCGAGGCGGCGCAGTGTTGCATTCCCGGCAATGGGACGCGACAGGAAGGGCTGAGCATGTCGCGCGATACCGGGCCTATCCCGCGCAAGGCAGGACGCATACACCGCCGCGAAAGCCACCCGCCATGGGCCCAACCCTGCTGGCATGTGCGCAGGATCGCGCGCATCAAAAGCGGCCCAGAAATCAGGGCAGAGCCCGTAGGCCCGCAGCACAAGGTCCCGGTATCTTTGCTGAACCGCGTCAGGAAAGCATGTCCTCGCATCGAGAAGATCCAGCACACCTTCGATCAGCCGTGAACAACTCGTCTGTGCCATATAAGCATCTGCCTTTCGGGCCACGGCGTCGAGCAGCGCGAGGCCCATTTCATGGCGCAGACTGGCCTGCGGCTGGCGTCCCGTGAGATCAGGCTTGCCTGTCGCAATGGCCTGCGCGCACCATCCAAGGGCCGGGGTTACGATCCAGTCAGCGCCTCCATTCGGCAGATTCTTCAGGATTCTCTCGCACGCCGCCCAGTCGCCCTGTGCCCAGATCAGCGGCAGCGCTGCCGTCTGCATCCAGATCTGCCGCTTGTCCGGCACAGGAAAGACCCCGTGATCCGCGCTGCATCGGACAAGCTCGCAAGGGTCGGCATGCAGGCAGAACCACTCAGACAAGAGAAAGGCAAGCTGGCCGATTTCGGGACCAGAGAGGCGGTGCGTCGCGACCATCGCTGCGAAGATTGCGGTGGCTGGGCCGGCATCTGGCTGTGATATCGCACGGTGGAAGCCATCGCAGGCGCGCGCGGCGCGACCGGGCAGACGGGCCCGTGGCACGGGCAGGTTGGCGCTGAGAGGCGGGGCGAAACCGGCTTTGTGATAGCGGCTGGCTGTTTGATGCAGGCGCTGGCTGAGCTCATCGGGAAGTACAGACCAGAGGTCCGCAAAATGGACATGTTCGAGCATCTGCAACCGCGCGAACTGATCATACTGCGCGAGCCATTCTGCTGATGGGGCCTGCAACATGGCGTTCAGGTGATCGCGCGTCAGCACCAGTTGCGCAATCTCGGCCCCTGTGTCGTCATTCGCGCAGAGCGTGACCGGGCCCATCGCAGCTCCGCGCCAGACCCGCCCTGGCACAGGCGCTACGAAACAGTCAGCGCCGCACCCATCGGACCCGGCTTCCAGCCGCAGAAACGGGCGCGTCTCACCATCTGCATTCAGACTGAGCACAGGTGCCGCGCAGCGCGTTCGCAGGACCAACTCAAACCGTGCATTCAGCATCAACTGGCCTTCGGGCGCGGGCTCCAGGATGCGCAGGCTCTGCAGACCGTCCGGCCATGTCATCCAGCCCAGATCCGCAAGTCCGGGAAAGCCATGACGCAGTCCGAGGCGACCCGCGCGGTCCAGGCGGGGCAGCGCGTCCAGTGTCGCGAGACAAGCATCGTCGAGATGAATCGTCACCCGCACGCCCAGAGCGCGCACCCTGTCAAACTGCAGCCGCAGCCGATGCAGACCACGGCGCAAGGGCGCGGGGATCACGACTTCGCGCCGCCAGCCCTTGGCTGTCCAGCGATTGGC
>PXDM01000095.1 GCA_003565055.1 Paracoccaceae bacterium | reverse complement strand
GCGAATGTGCTCGGCAGCTTCTGGCAAAAAGTCGAGACTGGTTTTGGCATACCGGGCGACAGCGGCAGTTTGTCGAACACTGTTGCAAATCTCGACTCTGCGCTCCAGCGGGCGCGCCTGTCCCCTGATCAGCCTGCGGTGCTCCAACAGGTCACACAAGCGGCTCTTTCTGTGGCGAACAAGATTTCGGGGATAAGTGAATCGCTGCAGGCCGAACGTGCTCGCGCCGACGCGGCGATCACTCGCGACATCAGATGGCTCAACACGACGCTGGAGAGGATCGCGGACCTCAACAAGGAAATCCAACGCCAGACGTTGTTGGGAGGGGCTCCAGAAGGTCTGATGGACAACCGGCAAAACCTGATTGACCAGGTTGCGGAGAAACTGCCGGTTCGAGAGTTTCCGCGCGAAGACGGCCGCATTCTTCTCTTGGCAAAGGATGGAACCATTCTCGTTGACCGCGACGCAGCTGAATTCAAGTTATCAACAGTATCTGAGCCGCCGTTATTTACTGCCAGGACTGAAGTCAGCATTAATGACCGTCTGATTACATCCGATAGTATCATGGTTGAATCAGGTCAACTTGGGGCGAACCTCCAGGTCAGAGACGTTTCCGTACCTCAGGTCCTGGAAAGCCTCGATAGATTTGCATCTGACCTGATTGACCGTTTCACTGAAGAGTCTCTGGCGACAGGTACATCAATAGATCCGGACTCGAACGAAACACGAGTATTTGGTCTTTTCAGCATGCGGGGACAGGATGTGTTCACGGGATATGATACGGAAAATGATTCAGGAATTTCCGCCGATATCAAGGTGAACTCCGAGATTCTGGCAAACCCCGCTCTCCTCAGAGCGCAACCTGCTGGACCAACTGGTGTTTCCGACAATTTCAACATTGATCGTATGGTAAGCGCATTGCAACGAAATTCAGAGGGTTCAGGCTCAGTTTCGACGATGCGTGATGTTCAAGGCCATATCACAGATATTATATCACTTATCGGCACTGAAAGGCTGTTTGTCGATCAGGAAAAAAGCTTACGGGTTGGGAAATTCACAATGCTCAATGAGACATTGGCCTCTAAAGGTGTTGATACTGATGCCGAACTCAGCAAGCTGCTTATCCTTGAGCAGGCCTATTCCGCAAATGCGCGCGTGCTCTCGACAATCGATGCCATGATGCGCACGCTTATGGAGATCTAAGCTATGATAAGCTCTACAATAGGTGATATGTCGCGACAGCTCATGCTGTCTCGGCAAAGCGCTCGTATGCAAGAGAGTGTAGCAACGCTCTCAAAGGAAATGACAACGGGTGTTGTCCGGGACAAAGTCAAGCACCTGAATGGCGATCTGGCGATCCTGGCATCGCTCGATCAAAAAATCGAAGCTGCGGGCGTTCACAAAAGTGTTGGAGACAGCCTGCTTACTCTTTTATCCGGACAACAAAGAGCTCTGGAAAACATACACTCGGATGTCGAGCGCATTTCAACGGATGTGCTGAGCCTGAACAACGTTGCGGACGCTGCGCAGATCGAGCGATCGACGACTTCCTTTCGTAACGGCTTCGAATCGACTGTGGGTAAAGTTAACACGACGATTGCCGGCCGTAGCATTTTTGCTGGCGTCGCTAGTGACAGACCGGCGCTTGCATCTGCTGATGTAATTCTTTCAGAATTGAAGAGTGACCTGCAGCAAATACCCAGCCTTGACTCAGCCGGGTTTTCGCAATTCATTGATGATTGGTTTGCAGAGGACGGTCGCTTCGATGAGGTTGGTTACCTTGGTGGCGTGAAGCTACCGGCGGCAGTTGATCTCGGAGATGGTATCAGAGTCAACGCGAACACGACAGCGGAAGATCAGGCGTTTCGTACGACCCTTGCCGGCCTTGCAAAGGGAGCATTGCTCGGTGAGGATAGCTATTTCACGGATTTAGATGAAAAACGATCGGCTCTGGATGCGGCGGCGTACACTCTGTTAAATGGCGCCTCTGGGTTGATTGATTTGTCCGCTCGTATTGGTATTGTGGAAGAGCGAACGTCGAGTGCGATAACGCGGGCCGGTGCTGAAGAGACAGCTCTGTCGATAGCGCGAGCAGAGTTGCTGTCTGCTGATCCTCATGAAACTGCAATTCAATTAGAAAACGCAATGACCCAATTGGATCTTATCTTCGCGATGACTGCGCGCCTATCACGCTTGACACTTGCGGATTATTTGAGATGATCCAAAAACTAATTTTCCGTTTGTTATGTTTGCTCAGCGTGGTTGTGTTTCCTAGCTGGGTGGACGCATCTGTGCGATTGAAGGATATCGTGGAATTCGATGGAGTGCGTGGTAACGATCTTTTAGGTTACGGGCTCGTCGTTGGTCTCGACGGGACTGGCGACGGAATGCGAAATTCGCCATTCACCGAAGATATCATGTCGAATATTCTCGAACGATTGGGGGTAAACGTCACTGGCGAACAATTTCGCGCAAGGAATGTAGCAGCGGTTATTGTGACGGCAAGTTTGCCGCCATTTGCCCGATCTGGGGGGCGCATTGATGTGACTGTCTCCGCGATTGGGGATGCCACCAGCCTTCTTGGCGGTACACTGGTCATGACTCCACTTAATGGTGCTGACGGAACGATTTATGCGGTCGCGCAGGGAACTGTGATCGCTGGTGGTGTGGCCGTTGAAGGGCAGGCTGCGCGGGAAGTTCGCGGCGTCCCGACTGCTGGATCTATTCCGCTCGGCGCGAGGGTAGAACGCGAGGTAGATTTTGACCTCTCAAGTCTTTCGCGCATCCGCCTTGCGCTGCGCGTACCAGATTTCACTACTGCGGCACTTATCGAGCAGGAGGTCAATCGTTCATTTGGCAGAGCTGTTGCAACGATGCTCGATTCCGGCACTGTCGCGTTGGACATGGCAGCGACCGGGTTAGCCTCGCCAGCGCATATGCTTGCGCGGATTGAAAATGTCACAATAACACCCCACACCCGCGCACGGGTCGTTGTCGATCAGCGCTCGGGTACAATCGTAATGGGGGAAGACGTGCGTATAAGCCGCGTCGCCGTCGCACAAGGTGGCTTGACGTTGCGGGTTGAGGAGGCGCCTCTGGTTGTACAACCCAATCCATTTGCAGAAGGTGAGACAGTGATCGTACCACGAACTGATGCGATGCTAGAAGATCGGCCGCCTACTGCGCTGGCTGAACTTCAGGAGGGAACTTCGCTTTCGGAGATCGTCGCTGGTCTGAATGCTCTTGGCGTAGCGCCTCGTGATATGATTGATATTCTAAACAGCATCAATGCTGCAGGTGCACTGCACGCAGAGTTAATTGTAAGATAGAATGTGCTGAAGGATGCCTGATCTAACGACGACTGTTTTGCAAAATCGGCCAACAGAAGTCTGAAGGCGGGCGCGCGCAGTGTCGCACGCGCCCGGATCGGCTGTCACTCGGCGGGTGTCGCGATGATCTTGCCGCCACGGCGCGGGCGCTGGGGCAGCGCGAAGGCAATCGCGACGAAGGCCAGGCCAAGCAGGATGCCCGCGATATCGCCCGGCACATTGGGCCAGAGCGCCGGGAAGTCACGTCCGGCGATCGTGCCGATCGTGGATTTGCCACCCAGGATCGGGTCGAGCAGTCCGGCTGTTTCAAACCAGTCATGGCTCAGGATATAGGCCCCGGCTCCGGCCAGCCCGCCGAGGATGTAGAACACCGCGTCCTTGCGGCCGGCTGCGGCAGCGCAGACGCCAGTGCCGGGGCAAAAGCCTGACAGAGCCCAGCCGAAGCCCAGCATCAAGCCGCCGAGAAGCACCCCCCAATAGGCTGTCTTGATGGACATATGCGCAACATCGACCAGCCCGGCCATCTGTCCGGCAAAGATCAGGATCGCCGCAATGCCGATGCCGAGAAGGATGGTTTTCATCAGCCCCAGCATGCGGAAGGTCAGCATATCCCAGATCACATTGGGATTGCTGGCCCCGATACGGTCCAGAACGGCCCCGAAGGCCCCGCCGATGATAAGTGCGAGAAGGATCTGTGTCATGATCATGCCTCTTTCTTGTAGAGTATCAGGGCAGTCGGGATGGCGGTGGCGAAGACGCCCGCTGCAAAGATGAAGCCCGAGATCGCCGTCTGGGACATGCCCGACATCATATGCCCCGAGGTGCACCCATCTGCGAGTCGCGCGGCGAAGAGCACGATGAACCCGCCTGCGAAGGCCAGGCCGTAGCGTTTCCACGGCGCGGCCCCGAAATTGGCGCGCCAAGTCGCGGGCATCTGGCGTTCCTGTGCCCCAATGCCGCCGCGCAGCCATGCCGAGAGCCCCGCCCCGAGCGCCATGGCGAGCACGAAGAGGAAGTCGTAATTCATCGGCTGCGCCACCCGCCGCGCCGATTGCGCCAGATAGGCATTATCTGACGTCCATTGCCCCGCCTCGGTCTGATAGATCACCCCATCGACCAGCGCGTTGGCGATAATCCCGTCCGCCACGACGAATTGCGTCGAGACGCCGACGGGCTTTACCAGCATCAGCGCGATGAAGAACACAAAGCCCAGTGCCACCCCGCCCAATTTCCAATCCAGAACCATGTCAACCTCCATTTGTATTCAAAATATCGTATATGTGATTTATTTGATCTGATTTGACGCAGATCAAACCGGGCCGGAATTTCGTACCTGCCCGGCGCCTGTGCTGACAAAGCTGTGACGCCGGGTCGCGCCAAGGCCCCCTGTCCGCGCTTTGCCTTCGGGCGCATATACGTTACAACTCATTCAGACTGACCCCAGACGTAGCAGAGCCATGATCGTAGAACTCGGACATTTCGCCCTCATCCTCGCCTTCGCGGTTGCGCTCGCCCAGGCGATCATCCCACTTGTGGGTGCGCATAAAGGCTGGCGCGACTGGATGGTGGTCGCCAATCCCATGGCCAGCGTGCAATTCCTGCTGGTCGCGCTCAGCTACGCCGCGCTGACCTATGCGTTTCTGGTATCGGATTTCTCGGTCAAGCTGGTGGTGGACAATTCCCACACGCTCAAGCCGTTGATCTACAAGATTTCCGGGGTCTGGGGGAATCACGAGGGCTCGATGCTGCTCTGGGTGCTGACGCTGGCACTCTTTGGCGCGTCGGCCGCATGGTTTGGCGGCAATCTGCCCGCGACGCTGCAAGCGCGCGTGCTGGCCGTGCAATCTGCGATCACAGCGGCCTTCATGGCCTTCACGATCTTCACCTCCAACCCGTTTACACGTCTGGCGTCGCCGCCATTTGACGGCACGGACCTGAACCCGTTGTTGCAGGACCCGGGCTTGGCGTTCCACCCGCCGTTTCTGTATCTCGGCTATGTGGGGCTTTCCATGGCGTTCAGCTTTGCCGTTGCAGCGCTGATCGAGGGGCGGGTTGATGCGGCCTGGGGGCGCTGGGTGCGGCCATGGACGCTCGCTGCATGGGTCTTTCTGACTATCGGTATCGCGACGGGATCGTGGTGGGCCTATTACGAGCTTGGCTGGGGCGGGTTCTGGTTCTGGGATCCGGTCGAGAATGCCTCGCTGATGCCGTGGCTTTTTGCGGCGGCGCTGTTGCATTCCGCCATTGTGGTCGAGAAACGCGAGACGCTCAAAAGCTGGACGATCCTTCTCGCGATCCTCGGTTTCGGCTTCTCGCTGATGGGCACCTTCATCGTGCGCTCGGGGCTTCTGACCTCGGTGCATGCTTTTGCGATGGACCCGGAACGCGGGGTGTTCATCCTGATGATCCTCGCGGCCTTCATGGGCGGCGCGCTGACGCTGTTTGCCTTCCGCGCGCCGATCCTTGAGGCGAAGGGTGTCTTTGCCACGGTCAGCCGCGAATCCGCGCTGGTCGTGAACAATGTCCTGTTGGCCGTGTCGTCTTTTGTGATCTTCATCGGCACGATGTGGCCGCTGGTCGCCGAAATGCTCTTTGACAGGGTGCTCTCGGTCGGGCCGCCCTTCTTCAACACGGCTTTCACGCCCTTCATGGTGGCGCTGGCGATGGTTCTGCCCATCGGCGCGATGATGCCATGGAAGCGCGGGAACATGACCAAGGTCATGCAGCCGCTCTGGGGGATCGCGGCGTTTTCCGTGGCGATGGGGGCTGTGACATGGGCGCTGCAGACAGGCAATTCGCCGCTGGTGCCGATTGGTCTGGCGCTGGGTCTCTGGGTCTTCCTCGGCTCTGTCGTCGATATCTGGAGCCGCACGGGGCGCGGGACGGTCGGGAATCGGTTCAAGCGTCTGGGACGTCTGCCGCGCGCGGATTGGGGCAAGGCGACGGCGCATATCGGGCTCGGGATGACGGTCTTTGCGGTCGCGGCACTGGTCGGCTGGGAAACGGAAGATATCCGCGTCGTCCAGATCGGCGAGAGCTTTGACGAGGGCGGCTACACGCTGACGCTGACCTCGGTGGACCG
This sequence comes from Paracoccaceae bacterium, assembly GCA_003565055.1. Taxonomy (GTDB): domain Bacteria; phylum Pseudomonadota; class Alphaproteobacteria; order Rhodobacterales; family Rhodobacteraceae; genus Roseinatronobacter. The sequence goes on along the minus strand of PXDM01000095.1, from coordinate 1,124 downwards.
GGTGCAGGGGCCGAATTACGTCTCGACCATGGGCACGATCGAGGCCACGCGCGATGGACGCCATATCGCCACGCTGCAGCCGGAGAAGCGCTTCTATCCGATTGCGGGCATGCCCACGACCGAGGCCGCGATTGACTACCGCGTGACGCGCGATCTCTATGTCACTCTGGGCGATCCGCAGGATAATGGCGGCTGGGCGGTGCGGACCTATATCAAGCCCTTCGCGAACTGGCTCTGGTTTGGCTGTTTCCTGATGGCGCTGGGCGGGATTTTCAGCCTCAGCGACCGCCGCTACCGCGTCGCGGCTGGTGCCGCCAAGACACCCCGCAGCGGCGCGGTCCCGGCAGAATGAGGGGCCTGCGCATCCTGATCGCCGCCCTTGCGCTGGGGCTTTCTGCCCCGGCGCTGGCCGTGCAGCCTGATGAGATCCTCGATGATCCCGTGTTGGAAAGCCGGGCGCGTGACATCTCGGCGGGGCTGCGCTGTCTGGTCTGCCGCAATGAATCCATCGACGAATCGAATGCGGATCTGGCACGCGACATGCGGCTTCTGGTGCGCGAGCGTCTGGTCGAAGGCGATAGCAACACGGAAGTCGTGGCCTTCATCGTGGAACGCTATGGCGAATATGTGCTGCTGCGCCCTACCACCGAGGGGGTGAATATTATCCTCTGGATCGCGGCCCCGGTACTGTTTGTGATCGCGCTCTTGTCGTCGGGGATGTATCTGCGCAATCGGTCGCAGGCGCCCGAGCCCGTCAAAGAGGGGCTGAGCGCGGATGAGCAGGCGCGGCTCAAAGAACTTCTGAAAGACTGACGCACCGTCCGGGCTTTCCTTTGCAGGGCCAGCGGCTAAAGTCGCGTGCAAAGCCCAGTGAGGAGGCATGGATGGATTACGACACGCTGCTGACCCGCGAAGAGGGCGGGATCGGGACGATCACGCTCAACCGCCCCGAGGTCATGAACGCGCTCAACAAGCAGATGCGCGCGGAACTGACCTATGCGCTGAAAGAGATCGGCGCGCGGGTGCGGGTGCTGGTGCTGACCGGCGCGGGGCGGGCCTTTTGTTCGGGGCAGGATCTGGGCGATGGCGGCAATGCCGCGCAGATTGATCTGGAACGCACCCTG
>PXDM01000126.1 GCA_003565055.1 Paracoccaceae bacterium | reverse complement strand
TGGTCGCCTGTTCGCCGTTTTCGAGCGCTGCGAGCACATCGCGGGCGCGGGTGATGACGGCTTCGGGCAGGCCCGCGAGGCGGGCGACCTGTACACCGTAGCTGCGATCTGCGGCGCCGCGCTTGACTTCATGCAGGAAGATCACGTCGCCTTCCCATTCCTTGACAGTGACAGTGGCATTGGCGACGCCGGGCAGGCGGGCGTCGAGCGCGGTCATTTCGTGGTAGTGGGTGGCGAAGAGTGCGCGGCTGCGGTTCACGTCATGCAGGTGTTCGAGCGTCGCCCAGGCGATGGAGAGCCCGTCATAGGTCGCCGTGCCGCGCCCGATCTCATCCAGGATCACCAGCGCGCGGTCATCGGCCTGATTGAGAATCGCCGCCGTTTCGACCATCTCGACCATGAAGGTCGAGCGGCCACGGGCGAGATCGTCTGAGGCGCCGACGCGGCTGAAGACCTGCGAGACGAGGCCGATATGGGCTGTGCGGGCGGGCACATGCGCGCCCATTTGCGCGAGGATCGCGATCAGTGCGTTCTGGCGCAGGAAGGTGGATTTACCGGCCATGTTGGGGCCGGTCAGGAGCCAGATCGCGGCTGTGTCGGTGGCGCTGAGGTCGCAATCATTGGCGATGAAGGGCTGGCCTGTGCGGGTGAGAGCGGCTTCGACCACGGGGTGCCGCCCGCCGGTGATGGTGAAGGCGCGGGAGGTGTCGAGGGTTGGCGCGCACCAGTCGCCCGCCTGCGCGATTTCGGCCAGCGCGGCGGCGAGGTCGATTTCGGCCAAGGCGCGGGCGGTCTGGGCGAGGGGGGCGGCATGGTCGAGGATCGCGCGGCGGAGCTGGTCGAAATGCTGTTTCTCGATGTCCAGCGCACGCGCACCTGCGTTGAGGATGCGCGTTTCCATCTCGGACAGGTCCACAGTCGTGAAACGGACCTGATTGGCGGTCGTCTGGCGGTGGATGTAGTGCTCGCTGCGCGCGAGCATTTTCTCTGCATGGGTCGCAGTGACTTCGATGAAATAGCCCAGCACGTTGTTATGCTTGATTTTCAGCGCGCTTATGCCCGTGTCCTGCGCGTAATCGGCCTGCATGCGGGCGATGACGCTGCGCCCTTCGTCGCGCAGTTGCCGGGCCTCGTCGAGATCGGGGTCATGGCCGGGGGCGATGAAGCCGCCATCGCGGGCGAGCAGCGGCGGTTCGGCCACAAGCGCTGTGTCGAGTGCGTCGAGCAGCCTGTCATGGCCTGTGAGCGCGGTCGCCCCTTGTGCCAGCAGCGGGGGCATGTCGGGGGTGTCGAGCTGGGCCGCGATGGTTTGCGCGGCGGTCAGTGCGTTGCGGATCGCGGCCATGTCGCGCGGGCCTGCGCGGTCGAGGGCCAGGCGCGAGAGCGCGCGGTCAAGGTCGGGCACGGATTTCAGCGCCGCGCGCAGATCGGCGCGCAGGCGGGCGGCAGCGCGCAGATGCGTCACGGCGTTTTGGCGTGCGAGGATCGTGTCGAGCTGGCGCGAGGGCGAGGACAGGCGGCGTTCCAGCAGCCGCGCGCCCGCTGCGGTCACAGTGCGGTCGATGGCGTGGATGAGCGTGCCGTCGCGTGTGCCGTGCAGCGATTGGGTCAGTTCCAGATTGCGGCGTGTGGCGCTGTCGATCTGGACCAGCGCATCAGCATGGTCGCGCTGCGGGGGCTGCAGAAGCGGCAGCTTGCCGCGTTGGGTGAGCTCAAGGTAATCGACCAGCGCGCCGAGCGCCGCGCGTTCGGCGCGGGTGAATTGCCCGAACCCGTCGAGCGAGGCGACCTTGTAGAGGGTGCAGAGCCGCGCCTCGGCGGCCTGACTGTCGAAGCTTGAGGGGGCAAGGCCGGTGAGTGCCGCGCCCATGTCTTCTGCGATGGGGCGGATGTCTTCGGCGCGGGCGTCACTGACCAGAAGTTCGCGCGGGGTCAGGCGGGCCAGTTCCGGCCCCAGCCGCGCGCGGCTGAGCGGCATGACGCGGAGCTGGCCGGTGGAGATATCGGCCCAGGCGAGGGCGGCATCGTCGCGCAGCTCGGCATAGGCGGCGAGGTAATTGTGGCGGCGCGCGTCGAGAAGCGCGTCTTCGGTCAGCGTGCCGGGGGTGACGAGGCGCACCACATCGCGCTGCACGACTGCCTTGTAGCCGCGTTTCTTCGCCTGTTCGGGGGTTTCCATTTGCTCGGCAATGGCGACGCGAAAGCCCTTGCGGATGAGGGTCAGCAGATAGCCCTCGGCGGCGTGATGGGGGACACCGCACATGGGGATGTCCTGATCTTCATGCTTGCCGCGTTTGGTCAGGGCGATGTCGAGGGCCTGGGCGGCGGCCACGGCGTCGTCGAAGAACAGCTCGTAGAAATCGCCCATGCGGTAGAAGAGGAGCGCGTCGGGGTGCTGGGCCTTCACCTCGAGATATTGGGCCATCATGGGGGTGGTCGTGCTCACGCCTGCGTCCTTCGTGTCTGCGCTGTGTTCCGAGTGGTAACGAATGGCGCGGGCGGGGGGAAGGGCCGTATCAGTGAGGTTCTGGCTGGAAGGCGCTTTCCATCAAAAGAGAGGGCGTTCATGTCCTCTTCTCCGCATTCGGGTTTGGGTCGGGTTTTCAGGTGAACGAGGATTTTGCTGTGCTCAATCCCAGCAACACCTGAGAGGCGCTGCCTTCCTTTCGGTCCTTGCCATGATTACGTCGCCCGCGTGCCGTCGAAGGCTGTGACCGCCACGCCCGCGCGCTCGAGCGTGTTGCGCAGGGCGCGGGCGAGGGTGACGGCGCCGGCCGTGTCGCCATGCAGGCAGATCGTGTCGATCTGCGCGGGCAGATGCGTGCCTTTGGCGGTGATGATCGCGCCTGCGCGCAGCATCTCGAGGCTGCGGGTGCAGACCGCCTCCGCGTCGTGGATCACGGCACCGGGCAGGCGGCGGTCCATCAGCAGGCCGTCTTCGCAATAGGCGCGGTCAGCGAAGATTTCCTGCGCGATGCGCGCGCGCAGAGCGGTCGCGGCGCGGGCCTGCGCGGTGCCGGCGATGACCAGAAGGATGATTTCGGGGTCGAGCGCGAGGGCGGCTTCAAAGCAGGCGCGGGCCAGAGTTTCGTCCTCGGCCGCCATATTGGCGAGCGCGCCGTGGAGTTTGAGGTGCCGCACCTGCCCGCCAGCTTGCCGCGCCATGCCCTGCGCCGCGCCGAGTTGATAGGCCGTGAGGTTATGCGCCTCTGCCGGGGTGATCTGCAGGCGTCGCCGCCCAAAGCCCTGCAGGTCCGGCAGGCCCGGATGCGCGCCGATGCCCACGCCTTTGGCCACAGCCTGCGCCATGGCCGTAGCCATCACATCGGGGTCGCCCGCGTGAAAGCCGCAGGCGATATTGGCCGAGGTGATCACATCGAGAAGCGCGTGATCCGCGCCCATGGGCCAGGGCCCGAAGCTCTCGCCCATATCGGCGTTGAGATCAATTCTGAGGGTCATTTGGCTCGAGCTCCAGATCATCGCCGCGGGTCACTCCGCTGATCAATTGATACGCGCGCAGATCGGCGATGTCATGGGGGTCGCGGTGGAGCGCGCGCAGTGTCTCGGACAGGCGGGCGCGGCGCTGGGCCTCGGCGCGTTCTAGCTCCAGCGCGGCGTCGAGCGGGACGAAGCTGAAGCGCAGATCGGCCTGCGGCGGGGCCTGAACCAGTTGCCCCAGATCGCAGGGCAGAATCGTGCCGATACGCGGATAGCCGCCCGTGGTCTGGCATTCGCACAGCAGCACGAAGGGCGCGCCGTCCCCGGTGATCTGGATATCGCCCGGCACGATGGTTTCCGACAGGATCGTGAGCCCGCCCTCAAGCGAGAAACCTGCGCCGTCGCTGCTGAGCCGCTGGCCCATCCGGTTGCCCTGCGCGTCCTTGCGAAAGGTGGTTTCGGTAAAGCGTTTACGCATGGTCTCGGGGAAGAGCCGGGTCTGGGGCGTTTCCACCATGCGGATCAGCCCGCCGTCGAAGCGCGGAAGCGGGTCGAGGGTCCGGGCGCTGCGGGTGCCGGGATCGGGGCCGATCTGCAGCTGGTCGCCCGGCTGCAGCATCCGCCCCAGCCCGGCGGCGAGATGGGTCGATCTCGATCCCAGCACGCGGGGCAGGTCGATCCCGCCGCCGACATGGAGGTAGCTGTATCCGCCCGCGCTCGGGGTCAGCGCAAGCATTGCACCCGCCTCCAGAGCGTGGCTTGCGTTCCAGACCAGCGCTTTGCCATCGCATTGCGCCCGCATCGGCGCGCCGGTCAGCGCGATGCGCAGGGGCGCGCAGATTTCAAGCCGCAGGGCGCTGCCGGCGATTTCCAGCGCGGCCAGCTCGGGCGACTGGTTGAGCAGCGTTGCGCCCTCCCACAGCGCGAGCATGTCCGCCGCGCCGCCACGCGAGAGGCCCTGCGCAAGATAGCCGCTGCGGCCCATATCCTGCACGGTGACGCCCGGCCCGGTGCGCTGCAGGATCAGCGTGGCCATCACGTCAACCTCTCGGACTGTGCGCCGCCATCGGCGTCGTCGCGCAGGCGGGCGAGCGTGTCAGCCTCCACGCGCTCGAAGAGCACCTCATCACCGGGGCGCAGCAGGAAGGGCTCGGGCTGGTCGGGCCGGAACAGGCGCAGCGCCGTCTGTCCGACATGCCGCCAGCCTGTGGGGGTCGGTATCGGAAAGAGCACGACTTGGCGGATCGCCACGACCAGCGCGCCCTCGGGCACGCGCGGCGTGAGCCCTGTCTGGCGCGGGATATCCCATGCGGGCGGCAACTGGCCGAGATAGGGCTGGCCGGGCGCGAAGCCGATGGTCTGGACGCGCAGGGGCTTCGCGCAGAGCATCGCTATGGCATTCTCGGGGCTCAGCCCGGCGCAATCGGCGGCATCGTCGAGCTGCGGGCCAAGCGCGCCACCAAAGGCCGCAGGCACGCGCCAGAGCTTGCGCCCTTGCGGCAGGGGGGCCTGAGACCAGTCGCGCTCGGCCAGAAGTGCCTCCAGCGCCGCGCGGAGTTGCGCGTGATCGGTCTGCCGCAGATCGAAGCGCAGATGAACCGAGGTGAGCGAGGTCGCGCATTCCTCCACGCCGGGGAGTGCGCGGGCCTCCACGGCTCTGCGAAAGGCGAGCGCTGCGCGATTGGCGGGCTCGCTGAGCGTTGCGCCGAAGCATATGCGCAGCCCGTCGATGCCCAGCGGGTCGATCTTGGGGCGGCTGCTCTCGGGCTGCGGCAAATCGGCAGTCATGCGCGGATTCCGGTCATTTCTGGCAGGCGAGGTGGCGCGGGCGTCCGGGGCCTCTGTGCTGCGGAATTATCGCCGTGATGTCAATGAGGGGCTTTCGTCGCGCGTGGATATGCGCGGTGTGACGGCAGGTGCATCCGCCGCAAACCGATGAGATTTATCGCGAATGCAATCTGTTATTGCCGAGAAATGGTCTTGAAGCACTGGTTTCAGTGACGGTTTGCCTTGTGTCTTTAACGTCTTGTTCAATCCGCCTGTGTAGCGTGGTGGCGGGTGAATTATTGGGTGAAAACATGCAACGTTCTGACAATGTCAGGCCGGTCATCATCAAGCGCAAGAAGATTGTGGCGGGTGACGGTCATCACGGTGGCGCGTGGAAGGTCGCTTATGCCGATTTCGTGACTGCGATGATGGCGTTCTTTCTGATGCTTTGGCTGCTCGGCTCGGTCGAGGACGATCAGCGCAAGGGAATCGCGGATTATTTCTCGGATATTCAGGCCATTGAGTCCTCTTCTTCGGGGGCTGACGGTGTCATGGGGGGCGAAGCGCTCTCGGCCGTGGAGTCGCTTGCCGAAGCGCTTGCCGAACAGGAAATTTCCAAGGCGGATCTCGAAACGATGGATACGATCGTCGATGCGATCGAGAGCCAGATCGCCGGTGATGAATTGATGGGCGAAGCATTCGAGCATGTCGCGATTCGCATGACCGATGAGGGCTTGCTGATCGAGCTGTTTGACCTTGAGGACCGGCCCTTGTTCAACCCTGATGATGGCACGCCCCGTCCGGTTCTGATCGCGCTTGCCGATGTCATGAGCAATGCTTTCGGAACCGTCACGAACCCGGTCGCGCTGCAGGCCCATTCGCGCAGTTTTCCAACGGTTTTTCTGGAAAATCCGGTCTGGGATCTGACGATTGCGCGCGCCATCACGATGCAGGCTTTGATGCAGGAAAAGGGCCTGCCCGAACCGCGCATCCACCGCTTGACGGGCAATGCCGACCGCGCCCCGGCGGTCTCGCCGTCGACCGCCGCGCGCAACAACCGCATTGAGCTGATTCTGCTGCTTCAGCCGCGGGAGACGTGACGGCTTAGGAAGAAATTAAGCCCTAGCCGTCAGACTGGTGTTCAGAATCATCTGGGCTTGGAGCGGATATGAGCATTTCTTCATCAATGAACGCAGGCGTGGCAGGGCTACGGGCGAATTCGAACCGTCTGGCTACGATTTCGGACAATATCGCGAATTCCTCCACCTATGGGTATCGGCGCGCGGAGACGTCCTTTCATTCGATGGTGGTGGGTTCAGGTCTCGCTGGGCAGGGTGCCTATGCGGCCGGGGGCGTGCGGACCTCATCGTCGCGCATCGTCGATCAGGGGGGCTCGCTGGTCGGGACGCAGAATGCGACAGATATTGCGCTCTCGGGGCGTGGTTTCATTCCAGTAACCACGGAACTCGGTGCGCGCCTGAATGACGGGACGGCACCCTTGATGCTGTCGCCAACGGGCTCGTTCCGCCAGGACGAGGCCGGGGTGATGCGTGATTCCAACGGCCATGCTCTTCTTGGCTGGCCCGCCGACCGGGACGGCTCGATACCGGCTTATCCGCGTGACAGCACATCAGGGCTCCGGCCCGTGAGGATTGAACCCAACCAGCAAGCCTTTGCCGCGACGACGCGGATTGATTTCGGTGTGAATCTCCCGGCCTCAGCGACGCTCCCGGATGCGCCGGGCGATGCCCAGATCATGACCGTCGAATTCTTCAGTGAGTTGGGCCTTGCGCAGACCTTGAATGTCACAATGACGCCTGTGGTTACCGGCACGACTGCGTCGAATGAGTGGGAGCTGGTCATCACGCATGCCGAGGCTGAGGACCCTAGCATCCCGCTCGGAACATTCAACTTGGAATTTGATACGACGCCCGGTCAGGGCGGAACATTGCAGACTGTTACGGGGGATGGAATCGGCGCGTCAGAATACAACGAGAATACCGGTGAGATCCAGCTCGAAGTCGATGGGCAGGCAATGGCGTTCTCTATCGGGCTGCCCGGGGAAGGCGGCGGTATTGTCCAGCGCGGGGCAACATTCTCGCCATTGGGCGTACAGCAAGACGGCTTTGGTGCGGGTAACCTGATCGGCCTGATGGTCGCCGCGAATGGGGATCTGGATGCGGTCTACGACTCCGGCTTCCGCAGAACGCTCTATCGCATTCCGATTGTCGATGTGCCCAACCCCAATGGTCTGACAGCGAGGGATGGGCAAGCGTTCCAGGTCTCTCGCGATAGTGGACCCTTCTTCCTCTGGGACGCCGGGGATGGCCCGGTTGGCGAAT
>PXDM01000270.1 GCA_003565055.1 Paracoccaceae bacterium | reverse complement strand
GTCCTGGGACCACTGGCATCTGGCATGACATGGGTTGATTCCGTCTCTGCCAATCCCGGCCTCTCTGAAACCCAGGCAGAAATTGACCGGCTGGCAGGGCAGCACTTCGATGCCATCATTGCCTTTGGCGGGGGCTCCGCAATGGATGCGGCAAAGGCATTGGCAGCAGGGTTGGCACCGGGACTGGCCACCCGCGATCTGGCCACACTCATCGCCCAGCCTGCTGCCCATCTCACATCACCCCTGCTGCCGATCCACGCCCTGCCCACCACGTCGGGCACAGGCGCCGAGGTCACACCCTTCGCGACAATCTGGGATCATGCAAGCAGGAAGAAGCTGTCACTCGCCAGCCCTTACCTGTTCCCGGTGACCGCAATCGTGGATCCCGAGCTCACGTATGATCTGCCGCGCGAGGCCACGTTCTCGACTGGTCTCGATGCCCTCAATCAGGCCTTTGAATCGACCTGGAACCGCAATTGCTCGCCCGTTACGCTGCTTTGGGCAGGTAGAGCGGTTGCCCTGGCGCTTGAGGCCCTGCCACGACTGCATGATGATCTGACGGATCGTTCCGCGCGCGCGCGTATTGCCGAGGCCAGCCTTCTGGCCGGGCTTTGCATCAGCCAGACGCGTACTGCGATCTGCCATTCCATCTCGTATCCGCTCACAGCCCATTTCGACCTCCCGCATGGACTGGCCTGTGCCTTTACGATGGGCGCAGTGATGAATGAATGTATGACAGATGCCCCCCAGACCATTGCGGCGCTGGCCCACGCAGCCGGGCAAAAGGACGCGAATGCACTTCAGACTGCATTAGGGGCGGTTCTTGCTCAGCTGGACGTACATGCACGTGGCATGAAACACGTCACCTCTCTCGACGCCGTTCTGGCCTTGCAAGACGAGATGTACACGCCAGGGCGCAGCGACAATTTCATCCTTCCCGTCACCTCAGAGACGCTTGAGCGGATCCTTGCCAGCTCTGTGGCGGGATAGACCATCCCCGCCAAGCGCGTCCGCTCAGGCGACGCATCATGCGCCTGCAGGGCCTTTGCTGTCTTCATCGGCTGCCGCGTCAAGGGCTTTGAGATCCACGCAATACTCGGGCAGTTCGCGGGCAATATAATCGATTTCGTCCTGTTTCTCGTAAGTTTCATGAAGGAACACATTCCTGCGTGACACCCAAGGCTGAAACAGCGTGTATTCAGCATGCTGCGACATATCCAGACCGGCCTTGCGCGCAAGATCCTGCCGGCACGCGCGTGACAGGACAAACTCCTCGAACTGCACAATATGGATGCGCGTGGTGGTGCCATCTGCCTGCAGATCGGCCTCGACATGCTTGAGCAGCGCATCGATTTTTTGTCGCATCTTTCTATAAGTCTTTACGAAAGCATCTACTGACGCCGCAAATCTTTTGCTTTCGCGAACACGCGCGACATAGTTCGAGCGTGGATCCCGATAGGCGCAGAACAGAGATAAATCATCGATAAAACGTACCGTGTCCAAATTATAGGTATGAATCATATTGTCGAAGAGAACTGTTTTCTTGGATGCGCCCAGATGTCCCATGCAGATGGCATCGAGCGCGCCATTAGCAATCTCACGCAAGAGCCTGGCATCTGGACCACCTGCAGCCAGCCCGTGCCGCACGCGCGTGCAGATCCGCAACGCCTGCTCGGCATAGACAGCCCCATGCTTGCCAAGCGACAGATTCTTGGAAGACCCTGTGCCCTTGTCCCCGCTGAAGGTATTTCCCAGCCCCAGAAGCGTAAGGAAAAAGAAATCCGCAAAGGCGGCCGTGAATTCGGCCTCCGAGGCCATATTGGCCTGCAGATACTTCACGCCCACCTTCCCCTCGATATGGCAGTATTCACTCCGGATGGCATTGACTTCGGCGTTTTCGCGGAAATAGTCAAAGATCGCGCCAGACCCCGACCATCCCATCCCTGACACCATGAGCTTGCGCCCGGTGATGACGGGGCTGTCATCAGGGACCGGAGTGGAAACAGACTCGTGGCCAAACGCTGCCTCGAAAGCCGCCACCCATGTTGTGCGCGTCTTGTCATGGTCGAATTCGTATTCTGCCAGCAAGGCGACAAACAGGTCGCGCGCCTGCGAATAGTCCCCGCGCTTGAGCGTCTCCCGGCAGGCATTGGCCTGTTGTGAAAGCTCCCCGCTTGCCCGCTTCCACGAGCTTTCGACCGCCGACTTCGACAGCTTGAGCTTCTTGTGCGCCGCCGAGATCCTTTGCACATGGGCGGATCCGCCCCCCGCCTGATCATCGACCATCCGGCCATAGGTTTCGAAACTCGCCATGGCCTCTTCAAGCCGACCGGTCGCATATAGCGCCTCGCCCAGTTGCAAATGCAGCTTTGCGAATTGCGGATCGGACTCCAGCCCTTGCCGACAGATGCGCTCTGCTTCGCTGAAGCGCTTTTCATGGTGCAGCGCCTCGACCAGTTTGACATAGGAAGCGGCTGTTGTCTGCCCACCTGCAAGAACCTGCGGCCATAACCTTGCGGCGCGGGCCCAGTCCTTCGCCTTGCTTGCAGCCTTTGCGCTGTCGATCAATGCCTTCATGCTTCTACTTTCGGGTCTTACATCCGCTGCGCGGAGATGTTCCAATATGGGTTTACTGCGTGATGTGGGTCGAAGACCGGCTTCATCTCGGTCATATCCTGGCCCCGGAACGGCGCCGGCAGATCGGCCGCGGCGGTCATGCCCAGTTCCTGCGCCGCGCTGAGCAGTGGCCAGATACGGTCATGGTCGAACGCATCGATCTGTTCATAGGGCCAGGCGTGCAGGTCGTGGCGCAGGATCCAATCCAGTGCTGCGCGTAGTCGAATGCCCGGATCTTGGCTGAAATCAAGTGGTGGGCGCCCCGCCGCCTGCGCGATGCGGAAGATGTTGAGCAGCCCCTGCAGGTTGAAGAAGACGTAATGCTGGGTGATCGAGCGTTTCATCTCGTCAGGCTGCGTGCCGTCCTCTTCGATCTGCTGGGCAAGCCGCGACTCGGCGCGCAGCATGATATCCCGCAGTTTCTGGTCTTCGTTCAGATAGGCACAGATTGCCGCTGTCTGAAGGTCGAAATAGGTGCCGTGATTGTTGATGCTGCGGCATTCGCGCAGCCCCTGGGGGCTGGTCTCCAGCCATTCGAGGTATTCGCGCAGCCAGGAGGTGAACTGTGTGCGATCCTCGGAGGTAAAGGCGCCCGCCTCTTCCAGCAGGCGCACGGCATCGACCAGATAATAGAAGTCCTTCATCTCGATGATGCCGAAATTGGTTCCCTCGTCATTATTGTGCCCTCGCCGCACTTGAGCATATCGCATATGTGCTGACACGCGGGTTGCGGCATCGAGGAACCATGTCCGCACAAGTCGGGCACCGTGTTCGGCGAATTCTGTGCGGCCTGTCAGTTTCCAGGCAAGCGCGAGCGTGGTCGTATTGTCGAACATTAGCTGCAGGCGCGTGCGATCATATTTCCCGCTTTCGGGCTCATACATGCGGGTGCCTGGCACACGCTGCCCATCTTTCTTGATATAAGGTAGCCCGTCGGGTTTTGACGGGTCCGGCCACCAGTAGGGCGCAGGATGCCAGTAATCCTGCAGCTTGCCACTAGGGGGCAGCGTGGTCTTTTCCGTCACCGAATAGGGACCTTCGGCAAGCGCGGCTTTGGCTGCCTGGACGATCTGCCCGGTCAGCCGCCCGGACGCGCTGTCCGGCATGTTCTGCAGCGCGGCACGCGCCGCAGTAAGCGCGCGTTCATCATAGAAGACCGGGCCGCCGGGTGTCGCCGCACCATGCACACGGGCGTCAACATGGTCGATCGCAGCCACGATGGCTTCCTGTCTAACGCGTCCACGGTTCTTGAAGCTGGATGTATCGCCTTGCTGTTCGAGCGCTTTCTGACCTGAATACATGCGCGCTACCCATCCCGCGATGCCGTATTGCCCTGCTTCAGGTGACAGCTCGCGGCGTGACGTTTCCCATGGATCGTCGCGCCAGCGGTCCCATGGACCGGCAATGCCCAGATGCCAGAACAGCTCTACCTTTGGGCGCCGTCCATAAGGAAATTCCGGGTTGAACCGTTCCGGCGCGTCGCGCCGGAACAGAAGCTGCGGCTCTTCCAGCGGATCGGGCTTGAAATCATCACGCAGCAGCGCATCATTATCCGACATGCGCTCCATCGGCACGGCGAAGCGGGGCAGGAAAGGTTGCGCACGTACCGCCTGGGTGATCTCATTCCAGGCACTGGTGGTGACAAAACAGTTACCATCCCAGGGCAGCACCCATTTCGCACCCGTGGCCAGCCCGGCCTCAAAAGCCGCATTACGCGCGCCGTTGTTGTTCATGACATAGAGATTCTTGAGGCGGTAGAGCGCGGTTCGTACCCTGTCCTTCTCCAAAGATGTGAGGTCCTGAAATTCCTGGCTGGCCAGATAGCCCGGCGAAGGCAGGGCGTCGAAATCCCAGCCGATACGGCGATATTCTTCTGCATCAAAGGGAATTTCCGAATAACGCTGGTTATGATCTTCCAGCAGTTTCAGGATCGCGGCGCGCTCGCCCTCATCAACGATGCGATTGACGATCCAGAGCCGGTCACACCCCTCTAGCGCTGGCTCGTTCTCCAGCACGAAACGCAGGTTTTCGCGTGACTGTCCTTTGGCATGGCGTGGAACAAGATCATTGCCGATGATCCGCACCAATGCGTAAGTATCGTCCACTTGCTCCAGCCCCGAAGCCGCATAGCGCGCGCGCAAGGCCTGCGCGTTATAGGATATGCCAGCCTGCAACAGTTCCAGCGGGCCCTGCTTGCTGTCTGCACTAGGCGCCGCAGTGGCGCGACGCGGGGCAGGCGCTGTTGGAACAGATGCGGGTGTGGGCACTGGGACAGCGGCGCCGTTCGGCGGTGGCTTGGGCAGGTACCCGCGCTCCTTGCCATGCAGGATGTAATGCAGCAGCGGGTTCATGCCACTTTTGCGGACATCAGGATACTGATCGAGGTAAAAACGGGTCTGAAAACTGCGACTGGGGTCACGCCGCATCTCGGCGCCATATTTCAGGTAATGCACGACCGCATCAATCCGGGCCATTTCAACGTCGGGATACTGCGTGCGATACCATTGTGCATTGACCAGCTTGGATTCTCTGAGACGCTTTACCTGTTCGTTGAAATTCATGCCTTGCTCTTCCCTTGCCTGGAAACCATCGCTGATTTTGCCTCAATCAGAGGCGCGCAAAATATCAGACGCCATCCTTTAACCTACCTTTTCGGTGTATGTCACAGCCGCGCATGCGCCTCAAGACGCAGCCACGATACACGCGGCCACATGCCGTTCTTATATGCAGCTGGCCCCTCAGCGATCACTTGTTTCGCCTATCCAGCGCAGCGCCCGCCGCGCGATCAGACGCCAACTCCGCTCTGCCAGTATCCAGCGCCGCCCGTTCCGGCCAAGGCGCATGCGCAGCTCTGGGTCATCCAGCAACCGCGCCAGTGCTGAGGTCAACGCGCCGGTATCGCTCTTGGCAAAAAGCAGGCCCGTATCTTCATGGCGGATCATCTCGGCCTGCGCAGCAACATCCGAGGCGATCACGGCCTTGGCCATGGACAACGCTTCAAGCGGTTTCATGGGAGAGACCAGTTCGGTGACCGGAACGGGTCGACGCGGAAAGGGGGCGATATCGATCAGCGAATACCAGGCCTCGACATCCTCGGGCGGAACCTGGCCGGGCATGATCAGCTTCGCCCCGATCCCTGCTGCCTGGGCTACCTGCATAAGCCGGGGCACAGCCGGGGCCTGATTGCTGTAGCGCACAGTCTCGCCCCCGACCAGGATCAGCCGGAAATCCCGCCCCTGCCGATGCAATGCGCCACAGGCATCAATCAGATCATCAAGCCCCTCATAGTTGTTGAACGACCCGACATAACCGATAACCGGAACATCGTCAGGCACACCGAAGCGCCGTGCAAGCGCGCTGTTTCTGGATTGCGGGACATGCCGGGCAGGATCGCAGGCATTGGGCAGCAACCGAATCCGCTCAGCCGCGACACCGCGGGCGATCAATTCATCACGCATCGGGCCGCATAGCGTAAACACCGCATCGGCATGGGTGGCTGTCACCCCCTCAAGCGCGTGTCTGATGGCATAATCCGGGGTCTGGGCATAATCAGGGTCGCGTGCGGCGCGCGAAAGTTCCCAGAAACCCCGAACCTCGTATATGAAGGGAATTCCAAGCCCGCGCGCGGCCAGCAGGCCCGGCAGCGCATTGACATGATCAGAGGCTGCCATGACCGCTCTGGGCCGCAACCGGGCGAACTCTGCCAGCAGGGCACGCGCGGCTTCGTGCAGATAATCATTTCCCTTGAGATCATTGCGTGACGGGGTCGCGAGCCGATGATAGGTGACGCCATCGACCTCATCATATGGCGCCGCATCGCTGTGTCCACCACCTCCGGGACGGTCACCGGGAAAGCCGGGTCTGGTCAGGCAATGGAGGTCAGCCCCGCTTTCCTGTAACGCGCGGGCAAGCTGCTGCGAACGCATGGCATAGCCGCTGGTCACCTGCGGCAGGCTGGCGTTCAGAAGATAACACAGACGGCCTTCACGTGCGATCCCGCGGGCCGGGGTCGGAGCGCGCAGCTTGGCGGTGATCGCGTCTATATCGACAGGTTGGTGATTGCGCAGGGATTGCCGGGCGCGCTGCAGCCATTGCCGGTCCTTGGCATCATCACCGATTTTGCTCTCAAGCGCCGCCAAACTCTCTGCGGCTCCTTTCAGATCGGCAACCTTGATCGCAGCCCAGAAAAACGCCTTGAGCGTTTCCGGATCTTGGCTGGATGCGCAGGTGCGTTTGAGAACCTCATGGCGCACATCCGTCAGCCCGAAACGCTCCAATGCCTTTGCAGCGCGCAGCATGGCCGCCTGTTCGGGTTCTGGTCCTGTCTGCGCCCTTTTCGAAGACTCGTTCATACCCACCCCGCGTGGCTGCCGTATGGCAATGATCGCTCTCGCATTCGTCAAGCCTCTTCCGCATGATCATTGCTGAACGAAGGTATCCCCGGCATGCTGACACTGTGGGCGGTCAACCATGCCGATGGGTCAAGACGCAGATTTCCGGCGCCCCCGTGCTGCATCTATCATCTTGCGCGCCGGCGCAGTGATTTTCCAAGACGTACTGCTGAGCATTTTTTGCATTTCGGTATCCTGCCGTTCCAGACGACTGGTCAGGACAGCAATCTCCGAAAAGCGGGCTGCCAGTTGCTTTTTCAAATCATCTATTTGGCTCTTGTGCTCATTGCGCCAGGCCTCCAGCGCCTCCTTCTTCTCGCGGAATTCGGTGCGCTTCTCCTGGGATTCGGCAAGCTGCGTACGCGCCTTCTCCAGCTCCGCCTGTTGCGCTTCCAGGCGCTCGGTCAGCACAGCCATTTCGGAAAAACGTGCCTCCAGTTGACCATGCAGATCACCCGTTTCGGCGGCATGCGCTTCGCGCAATGCGTCCATCTCCCGCTTGTGTTCGGACACGCGCGCCTCCAGCGCCTCCTTCTTCTCGCGGAATTCGGTGCGCTTCTCCTGGGCTTC
>PXDM01000392.1 GCA_003565055.1 Paracoccaceae bacterium | reverse complement strand
TGTCACCAGCTTCACAGCCTCAAACTTGAACTCCTTCGTGAACTTCCGTCTCACCATGTCATACCTCCGATTCCTTGGTCACGATCTTATCTTCGTGTCCACGAAACCGGCAGCAGGCCAAACCTTCACTCCAGGACGGGGTCTGACGCTGCGCAACCCGCAAAGCTCCGCGCCAGCCCCCGTTGCCCAACCCGCCTAAGTGGGCAAAACTCAAACCCGGAGTCTCGCTCACGCTGGAAAAAAGTTGGGGGCAACGTCCAAGATCAAAGGGCTCGGGTTCCGGCTGGATGAAAGCTCAGTGGCAGGTTAGCGCGACGAGGACCACATCACTTGTCCATTCCAAGGCGCGCGGGGCAACACTCGCGTTCACCCCAGGTAGGCACGTTCCAGAAGGCCCTTGTCGCGGAGGAGGTCGCTAGGGTCGCCTGAAAATTGCAGCCTGCCCTGGCTGATCACGTGGCATTCATCCGCAAGTCCCAGGGCAAGCTGGGTGAATTGCTCGATCAGTAGAATACCGAGCCCCTCTGTCCGCAATCTCTCCAAGACCTCGATCAGGCGTTCGATGACGACCGGCGCCAAGCCAAGCGACATTTCATCGATCAGCAGGACGCGGGGCCTGCTGACAAGCGCCTGCGCAATCGCCACCATTTGCTGCTGTCCGCCGGAAAGCGTGCCCGCGCGTCGGTCAAGCAGGCACGTAAGCTCCGGAAAGACATCCAACGCATAATTCGTCTGCATCGCCAGATCGGCATCGGATAAATGTGCGCCAGCGGCGCGCAGATTGTCTTGCACTGAAAGACCCGCGAGTGTCTGATGACCTTCGGGCACTGCTGCAATGCCTGCAGCGCGGATTGTTTGCGGATTGGCTGCAGACAGATCGGCCTCGGCCAACTTTACCCTGCCCGTTTTCGGCAACACCCCGGCCACACCGAGAACCAACTCGCTCTTGCCCGCGCCATTCGGGCCGAGAAGGGCAACGATCTGACCTTCTGGCACATCGAAGGACACGCCATCGACGACCCGACGGGTTGCGGTTTCGATGGTCAGCTCGCGTATAGACAAACCCATGCTGTTACCTCCCCAGGTAAGCCGCCTTCACTACTTCATTCGCCAGGACCTCGGCCGTCACCCCGAATGCGATCAACTTGCCGAAATCCAGCACGACCGTAACAGAACACACGTCGCGGATCAGGTCCACGTCGTGATCGACCAGCAGCACCTGGGCCCCAAACTCCGCGTGAATGCGGGTGATGACCCGGCGCAGGCGCACCATTTCCAACTCGCTCAACCCGCCGCCCGGTTCGTCCAGCAAGACCATGCGCGGACCGCCGACAAGACATTTTCCGATTTCCGTCATTCGCGACTGGAACGGGTTCAAATCGCGCCCTTTGCGGTCCCGCAATTGCGCGATTTCGAGGAAGTCCAGCACGCGGTCAACCTCGGCGGCGCGCTCGGATCTCGGCATCCGCTTGCTGTCTAGCACCGTCTGCAGATGGTCCTGAACTGTCAGGTCCGGCACGGTCTGCACCTTCTGAAAGGATCTTGCGAGGCCCCAGCGCGCCCGCGCGTGGGGCGGCATGGACAGAAGATCGCGACCATTGACACCGATCCGTCCGCCGGTCACGGGCGCAAAGCCCGAGAATGCGTTGATCAGCGTGGTCTTTCCCGCGCCGTTGGGGCCGATCAGACCGATCACATCACTGGTGAGGTGGATACTCACATCATCGAGCGCGACTACGCCCCCGAATTTTACCGTGAGGTTGGCAACGTCGATCATGCCTTGTTCTTCCGTTGAAACACAGCCTCGACCTGACCCGCAATACCGCGCGGCGCTGTCATGATCGTGTGCAACAGTGCAATCCCAAAGATGATGAGGGCGACGCCAGATGTGACGCCCAGATTGTTCAAGAGCGCGGGCAACAGTTTGTAGAGCACGCCCGCCAGAACCGCGCCAAGCCAGGAATGGACACCGCCGACGACCGTGAGGGCGAACAAAAGAATTCCTTCGACCGCAGTAAAGCTGCGCGCGTCGAGTTGCCGCAGCGCCCCGGCCAGCAGCGCCCCGGCAGTGCCAGCAAGGAAGCCGGACAACGCGAAAGCCCAGATCTTGAACCATGTGACATTGACCCCTGCGGCCATTGCATTTGCTTCGGACATGCGGATCATCTTCCAGGCCCTGCCGGGGGCCGTGCGTTTATGGGCTTCGATCAGCAGCAGGCCGAGCGCAAGCCCGATCATCGAGAATGCAAGATAGGCCGCATCAGACGTCGCTATGGCAGGGCGACGCATGGCTTGCCCGGATTGCTGGGCCACACCCCAGAACCCGCTGCCTCCGTTGGGAAATTGAACAGCGTTGAAGACGATCTGAAACGTCGCCGCGACCATCAGGGTGACCAGGGCCAGATAAAGCCCGCGCAACCGGAGTGCGGGCAATGCAAAGAGGGCCCCGAATGCGCCAGTTGCAAGACCCGCAATGACGATGAGAAGCATGACCGGCAGTTCCGTCGCGAAGTTGAGCCGCAAGGCGATCCAGCCGCCGACACCGATCAGCGCGATCTGCGAAAAATTTATGAGTCCCAGTTGGGCATAGACCAATCCGACACCGGCGGCGGCCAGCGCGAAGATTGCCGCCGATGTGACGACCCTGATCCAGAACCCCCCGAGAACGAGCGGCAGAACGAAGATTGCGACACCGAAGAAGAGGATTGCAAAGGCCGATTGAATGCTTGGTTTCATGGCGCTCAATCTCCTGTCGCAAAGGTCAGTTTCGTTCCGCGCTGCATCCACAGAATGATCAATCCGGCGATGATGTAGGGGGCCATCGTGCGGTAGGCTGACAGCGCCGGGATAAGCGCGAGCATGGATTCAACAACGCCGATGAACAGGCCTCCTGCCATAGTCGCGGGCAGGGATGTCAGCCGTCCGCAAATGGCCGCCGCCATCGCGGGGATGACCATGAAGGTGATGACGCTGGGTTCCAGCCGCACCAGACTGCCGAAGAAGATGCCGGTCACGCCTGCCAATGCACCCGAGATCCCCCAGGCAATCGTTTCGACCTTCAGGATCGGGATTCCAAGCAGGGCAGAATGCGCGCGATTGTCCGCCAAGGCGCGCATGTTCAGCCCGGTGCGGGTCCGGTCGAGATAGATGATCATTGCGATGACCGCTGCAATCGCCAGTCCCAGCAAGATCAGTCGCGTGCCAGTGACGCGCACGCCCAGCACAATCACCGCCATTCTGTCAGTGGGCAGTTCCAGTCTGCGCAGCGAGTGGTCCCATAACACGCTCATCAATCCCAAAAGGATCAGCAGATATCCAAGCGTTGCCACTGCCTTGATTGCGGGTTCCCGGTGCGACAGGCGCGGCGCAAGCGCATAGCCGAAGGATAGGGACAAGACAAAGCCCGTCAGCACTGCCCCGATCCATGCCAGCGGAGCAGGAGCGCCCCAGTTGCCGATTTGCCAGGCCATCATTGCCGAAAATGCGGCGATGGCCCCGTAAGCGAAGTTCAGAAACCCGGTAGAGCGGCGCAAGATGACCAGCCCGATTCCACCAAGCGCGTAGAGCGAGCCTACCGCCAGACCGGATACCAGAAAGAGGCCGTAGACCGTCATCATGCGCTGTGCTCCTGAACGAAAGGGGCCGGACGGCGAGGGAGGGTCGCCGTCCGGCGGGACGCGAAGGGTGTCAGTCCCGCAGACCCAGTCTGCGCTCCTGTTTCAGGATCGGTTCAAGATAGGCGGTCTCGATGTCGTAACAGTCGCGCACCAGCTCGAACGCCCCTCCGCGGAAGACGACCATCCGTCCCCGGTAGTTGGGCATGTGACGATCCGCCTCGCCGACGTAATAGGGGCCGCAAAGCAGATCACTCTCGGCGCCGACAATGCCCTTGATGGCCTCGGTCACGCTGGGGCGGTCGATGGCCTCGGGGTCAAGCTCCAGCAGCGCCTCGACAAAGAACTTCGCCGAGAGATAGCCGGATTGACTGAAAGTGTCGCGCCGGTCACCGGGCCGACCATAGGCGTCCATTACGGCAATCCAGTTGTGATTGTCCGCCCCGTCGCTGTCGAACTGGTTCAACTCGATATTAATGTAGATATGACCGTCCCAATAGTCGCCCAGAACCTCGGTCACGCCGGGATCATACAGCGGCGTGGGCGAGACCCAGTTGAACATATCGCGCCCGGCCTGTTCCTCGGCCACGCCCAGCAGCCCGATGGCGGGGCCTGCGGGCAGCATCAGAAGGATCGTATCGGCCCCGGACGCAATGGCTTGCAGATATGTCCCGTTCAGATCCACGCTGGTCGGGTCCATCAGGATCGACGTGCCTCGCAGGCCGTTTTCCTCCATATAGCGGTTCATCCAGTCGCAGGCCCAGCCGCCATTATTGGGAATGTTGAAGCCGATGCAGGCAGCATGTTCGGTTCCAAGTTCCTCAATGGCGAATTTCAGCGCACCGATGCCCGAGGGCAGCGGACCCTGGTTTGTCGAAACGATGTTCGAGCTTTCAAAGCATTCCGAAATCGCGCAGCCGGACGCCATCGCCATCACGCCCTCATCCGCGTAAAGCTGCGCGTTCACGGCCATCTCGACGACCGAGCCATTGCCGACCAGCGCCACCACGCCCTCATCCACGACAAGTCGGCTCGCGATCTGACCCGCCAGTTCCGGGTTCCATTGATCATTGTCGACAATGTAATTGATGGGCCGCCCATTGATCCCGCCATTCGCATTGACGCATCTGAAATAGGCCGCAGCCGCATCTGTGCCGCCGGAAAAATCTCCCGGAGGGGCGTTGCCGTTGATCCCGCCGACCTTGATCGGCGCGCCAGTGGCGGGCTCGCCCGTGTTCAGGCCGCAGACCGGGCCATCGCTTGCGGCACTGGCCGCTGTGGCAACGGCAAGCAATCCGCAGGCCATTGCTGCCGAAGTCGTCATTCGCATGTTCATGTTTGGTTTCTCCTTGTTGTCGAAAAATCACTGGCCGGTGGTGCTTTCCGGGGTCACGTCACCATGTTTTCGGCCGCACGCATCCATGCGCCCGATGGGCGTTTTGCGCCTCGTTGAGGTCTTCATCCGGGTGATGCGCCCGGCGCGCCTTTGTCGGGGAAGCCCTGGTCAGGATGTGCCGTCCATCACCTTGGCCATGTATTCTTCTTCGGTCAGCGTGCCGCCATTCTCCTCGGCCTTGCCCTTGTCGCGTTCGTGCAGGAAGTCCTGAATCGGACCGATCCGCTTCCACGCCGGGAATGGCTGTTTTCCTTCGGCATCAGGGACATAGATCGAATGCGCCTCGACCCGTTTGTGCTTGTGGATCATGCGGGCGCAGTTCTGGAACACGTGGGTCACATCGACGACAGCCACCATGTTGCAGCCGGGGAAATGGGCCATCAACTCTGCGTCCTTTGAGAGTCTGGCATCGCCCTGCACCCGAATGCGCCATGGAGTCTCGAAATCCATGAACAGCATTCCGACCTTGCTGGCCGCATCGATATTGCCCATCGAAAGCCACATGCCGTTGCCGTCATAATTCGGAAAGACCAGCCGGTTGCCGCCCAGAGATTTGACGAAACCCACCGGGCCGCCCTTGTAGCTGACAGTCGGCTCGCCCGCTGCAGTGACCGTCGACAGGAAGAAGTAGTCACGCGTCTCGATATACTCGATGTGGTAGTCTTCGAGTTCATCCCGCACGATGGCCTGAAGCACGGCATGCGACAGTTTCGTATGCCCGTTTTCGTCCTGCAACCGGCGCTGTGCGTCGGTATAGAAATCCTCATGCGTCGGGATCGGGGGTGTCTGTTCGGTCATGTCGTCCTCCGATGAATGCGGGCCGCCGCGCCTGCCGGTGATGATCACGTGACGCGGCGGCGGGATTATTCGGCGACCTGGGCCTGGATGTCGTCAGCGGGACGAAGTTCCTCCCAGCCCGGGGCGTCATCGAAGCTCACGACCGGGCGCTGGCGCTTTCGGTTGATCAGAAGGCGCGTGCTGTCGCGCTTGGCATAATGCCCGGCCGGGTCGGCGGCGGCCTTGGCATAGCCGATCATGTGCAGGTCGATATCGGCATACATGATGCCTTCCTGATCATGCGGAATCCGGGGCGCTATCTCTGACCCATCCGGGGCATAGATCGCCGTATAGCCGCCACCGACCGGGAACAGCGCCTCCTTTTCCGGATTCCCCTCGCACAGAAGATCCTGCATTTCCTTGGTGACCAGCGCACAGGGTGCCAGTACGAAGCACGATCCCTCGACTGCGTAGATCATGGATGCGCCGTTATTGACCTCTGGTCCAAGCGCATAGGCCGCACCCTTGTAGAGAGCGAGATTAGGCCATGCGGCGATGTGGATCTGTTCGTTCTGGGCATACATCGCGTATTTCGACAGCGGTTGGAGATGCTCCCAGCAGGCCAGCTGGCCGATCCGTCCGATTCTGGTTTGGACCACGTTCAGATCCGACCCGTCGCCTTCGCCGAAGACTGTCCGTTCGACATGGGTGGGCTTCAGTTTGCGGCGACGGTTTATAACCTCGCCGGTCTCGTCGAAATGCCACTGCGCGATATAGAGCGACCCCCCGTCACGCTCGCTGACGCCCATCGACACCTGAATATTGTTGTCGCGGCACGACTTGGCGATCCGTTGCTCATGCTCGGAACCAGCGACGATCGAGTTGTCGAAATAGCGCCCGACGAACTGCATCTGCCAAGCGACCGGGCCAAGCCAGACATGATTAGGATATCCGGGCAGCCAGGTTTCGGAAAACGCGACAAGCTGCGCGCCATTCGCCGCGGCCTCTTCGATAAGTTTGACGGCCTTGGCTACGCCCGCATCGAGATCAAGAAAGCATGGCGCAGCCTGAACAGCCGCCACTCTAAACTGTGTAGACATATTTCTCGTGTCCTCGTTATGGTAAAACTCTGATCGAGCGATTCTGTCCTTTTTCACAACGGAACGCTTTGGCATTTGGGTCAGGAAACTTGCGTTTTTGGGCAGATCGCTGAACGCTTTGGGGGCTGCTAAAGGTAAAGAATGAACCAGGCCGTCCACTATTCGACGGCGGATATCTCTCCGCGTGACCGCTTTGCCTTCTGGCGCGAAACGGTGTGCGATTGTTATGTCCAACTCGGCTGCGAAGCCCCGAAAGCAACGGGGTTTTCCGGTGATCTGAGCATCACGCGGCATTCGGTCATCGCGATTTCGAATGTGTCGGGTGCAATCCACTCTGTGGTGCGTCGCAAACGCGATATTCGCGCGTCGACGGCTGAGTATTTTCTTTTCAGCCTCCAGCGGAAAAACAGTTCAAGAATTACACAGTTCGAAAACCAGTCTGTTCTAAGGCCCGACGATATCGGCATTTATGACAGTGCGCATCCCTATCTGCTGGAATTGGGGGAGGGCTTTTCCAAGACGGTTCTGCAACTTCCGAAGGATCGCCTGCTTGCAAGATTGCCCGACGCACAGATGATGGCAGGGGAATCGCGTTTGGAACTGAGGGAGTGAGCATCTGCCCTTGCGGATGACGACGGGATCGATTCTGGATGGGGGATTCATGTCCTGGAGCCTTGCCCCCGATGCAGATATTCCTGT
>PXDM01000250.1 GCA_003565055.1 Paracoccaceae bacterium | reverse complement strand
GTGATTGCGCGCGCGCCGCGCGTGGTGGGGATCTACCGGCTGGTGATGAAATCGGGCTCGGATAATTTCCGCGACAGCGCCGTGCAGGGCGTGATGAAACGCATCAAGGCCAAGGGGATCGAGGTCGTGGTCTATGAACCCGCGCTTCAGACCGAGGAATTCTTCCGCTCGCGCGTGATCCGTGATCTGGACGCCTTCAAGGCCGGGGCGGATCTGATCCTTGCCAATCGCCTGTCCCCCGATCTGCAAGATGTTGCAGAAAAAGTGTTTTCCCGCGATCTGTTCGGGGAGAACTGAGCCCCGCGCGCCTGCGACCCCCAGGGGAATCGCATTTGAGAAATAGTTCTGGCGGATCGGGGTGATGTGGATTCTGTAGAGGGTTCTGGAGTTGGAGGAACCCGATGCCGTCCCTGATCACGATCTTTCGCGACATTCCCGATCCGCGCAGCGCCATGAGCTTCTGGACATTCTGACGATTGCCCTTGTGGCCTCGGTCTGCGGGGCCGAGTCTTGCGTGGACTTTGCCGAGTTTGCCGAGGACCGGGAGCCTCTCTTGCGGGAGTTTCTGAGCCTTGAGAACGGCTTGCCCAGCCATGACACCTTCTCGCGCGTGTTCCGCCTGCTCGATCCGCAGGCCTTCGGGCGGGCGTTCGAGGCCTTCCTGACCGACCTCGGGGCGGAGGGTGCGGGCGTGTTGGCCATCGACGGGACTGAGCCGGGACCGTGGCCCCAGTGGGGCCGCGTAAGCCCGGCGAAGGCTCAGGCGCTCCTTCGACCGGGCCGCCGGGCGCTCGCCCCTGCATGTCGTCACCGCCTTCGGGGCGGATGCGCGGATGAGCGTCGGGCAGCGCGCGCTTGCCGAGGGCGAGAACGAGATCACCGCCGCCCGCGCGCTGCTGGCGACGCTGACGCTCAAAGGCGCGCTGGTCACGGGCGACGCGATCCACGCCCGGACCGGGACGGCGCAACTGATCCTGGACCGCGGCGGGGACTACCTGTTCGCCCTGAAAGCCAATCGTCCGGCGATGCTGCGCGAGGTCGAGGCCTTCTTCGCCGACCCGCCAGACCCGCTCGAGGTCTTCGAGACCGTGGATGCCGGGCATGGCCGCGTCGAGACCCGCCGCCACTGCGTAACCCATTGTGTCGATTGGCTCTTCGGCGACCGCGCCGAGCCGGGCGCACCCCGCATGCCCGGCCTCGCCACGCTGGCATGCGTCGAGGCGCTGCGCGACGACGGGCCGGTCAGCACGCGCTACTACCTGTCTTCGGCGCGCCTGGCCGCGCAGGAATTCGCCCGCGCCGCCCGCTCCCACTGGGCCATCGAGAACGCACTGCACTGGGTCCTCGACGTCAGCTTCAACGAGGATGGCGCCCGAAACCGCGCCGACAACGGCCCCGAAAACCTCGCCATCCTGCGCCGCCTCACCCTCAACCTGCTCCGAACCGCCCGCCCGAAACTCCCCATCTCCCGAAAACGCAAACGATCAGGATGGTCCGACGCCTTCGCACGATCCGTTATCGGCCAAATGCGATAGCCCTGACGATCACCCGCCTCAAGCTTGTCAGCCTGGCCGCCAGATGTTAAACGAAACAAGTGTTGTTCCGGGTCGGAATGACACGTCACGCCGAAAGCTTTCAGACATGCCTATTATCACCAAAGCCGTTTTTCCCGTCGCTGGTTTCGGTACGCGCTTCCTGCCTGCCACCAAGGCCATGCCCAAGGAATTGCTGCCGATCATCGACAAGCCGATCGTGCAATATGCGGTCGAGGAAGCCGTTTCCGCCGGCATTACCGATCTGGTCTTCGTCACCGGGCGCAGCAAGCGCGCGGTCGAGGATCATTTCGATGCGAATGTCGAGCTGGAAAACCAGCTTCTGGCCAAGGGACGGCAGGACTTGCGCGACATGGTGCGCAACATCGTGCCGCAGGGCGTGTCCTGCATCTTCGTGCGTCAGCCCGAACCGCTGGGGCTGGGACATGCCGTGCTCTGCGCCGCCCCCGCCATTGGCAACAATCCCTTTGTGGTTCTGCTGGCCGATGATCTGATGCAGGGCGAACAGTCCCCCACAGCCGCGCTGGTCGCGGCTTTCGGACAGATCCGGCATTCGATCCTGTCCGTGTCCGAAGTCACCCCCGAAGAGGTGTCGAAATACGGTATCCTCAGGCCCGGCCCCATCTCTGCGCAAGGGGTGATCTCTGTCGCGGGTCTGGTCGAGAAACCATCCATGGACAAGGCACCCTCGCGACTGGCCTCTTTCGGGCGCTATGCTTTCATGCCAGAGATTTTTGATATCCTGCGCAAGCTCAAGCCCGGTGCAGGGGACGAAATCCAGCTTGCCGATGCGATTGACCAACTGGCGCGGCAGGGCAAGGTGGCAGCGATCCTGAATCCCTCCATGCGCTATGATTGCGGCGACAAGTTCGGCTATCTGAGCGCGATTGTCGATGTCGCGCTGAATACGCCCGAATACCGGACCCGCTTCGGCGCGCTCTTGCGCGACCGGCTGTCCCGGCTTGACCCGGAGTGATGTCCAGGGCGCAGGACAGTCTGACCCCTCCGGCGGTTCTTGTGACCGGTGGCGCGGGCTATATCGGCTCACATGCCTGCAAGCTCCTGGCGCGCGCGGGCTATCTGCCGATCAGTTTCGACAATCTCTCGACCGGCTGGGCGCGCGCGGTGAAATTCGGCCCGCTTGTGCAGGGCGATCTGCTGGACTGCGACGCGCTGGAGCGCGCTTTTGCGCAATACCAGCCTGTGGCGGTGATGCATTTCGCGGCCCTCAGCCAGATCGGCGAGGCCACGCTCGATCCCGGCCGCTACTGGCGCAACAATCTGGGCGGCTCGCTCAATCTGGTGGAAGCGATGCTTGCGCAGGGCTGCCGCGATATCGTGTTTTCCTCGACCTGCGCCACCTATGGCGATCAGGATGGCGTCACGCTGGATGAGGACAGCCCCCAGACCCCGCTCAATGCCTATGGGGCCTCGAAACTGGCCATCGAGGGGCTGTTGCGCGATTTCGGGGTCAGCCACGGGCTGAATGCCGTGATCTTTCGCTATTTCAACGTGGCCGGGGCCGATCCCGAGGCCGAGATCGGCGAATGGCACCAGCCAGAGACGCATCTGATCCCGCTGATGCTTGAGGCCGTGGCAGGCACACGCAAGGCGCTGACCATCCACGGCACCGATTACCCCACGCCCGACGGCACCTGCATCCGCGATTATGTCCATGTCATGGATCTGGTCGATGCCCATATCCGGGGCCTCGACTGGCTGCGCGCAGGGCGCGGCAGTCGGGTGTTCAATCTGGGCACCGGGCACGGGTTTTCCGTGGCCGAAGTGCTGCGCGCCTGCCCGGCGGCCATCGGGCACGAGGTGCCGCACAGGATCGGGCCACGCCGGGCCGGCGATGCGGCGGCCCTGGTCTCGGGCAGCGCGCGCGTGCATGAGGAACTGGGCTGGCAGGCCCGGAACTCAACACTGGAGCAGATGATTTCCGACGCCTGGCGCTGGTATCGGACCGGAGGCTATAGCGGCTGATCCCGGCGCTTTCTGCGCAGATGATCCGGTCTTGCGCCGCCCTCTGCCCTATGCAGTCATGTCCAATAATCTTGCATTATCGGACGTGAAAGATAGTCTCGGCGATATGTCAGAAAGCAGCGCGACATCGACATCAACGCCCCTGAAGACTGATCCTGACGCGCAGCACGACGACAGCGCGCGGGAAGAAACGGATAGCATTGGCCTGCCCGCGCATGTTGCAGGCATGTGGGCGCTTGCATACATCCCGCTTGAAGCCGCAAATCTTTTGCAAGGCCCCCAAACCGGCTCAGTGGATCAGATCGACATCATAAGCCATCATGCGGGTATCAGACGTGATGAGCTTCAGCCTCTCGCAACGTGCTTGCGCAATCAGCATCCGGTCAAACGGGTCGGCATGATGGGGTGGCAGGCGCGCGGCCTGTTCCGCGTGAACCCAGGAAATGGGCAAGGGCCGACACCCCGCGTCAGCGGCAATGTCGAAAACCTCTTCCGGAACGTCAAGCTTGCCAATCGCCCGTTTGATCCCGATCTCCCAGACGCTGGCGGCAGAAAGATACAATTCGCCCGTATTGATCGCCTCCAGCTGCGCCGGCGAAAGGCGCGGATCGTCCAGCACCGCCCAGAGCAGAATATGCGTATCCAGCAGAACCCGCACTCAGCTGTCCTGGCTGTGCTGGAACATTTCCGCAACCTCCTCATCGCCTGCAGAAATATCATCAGGCAATGTGAAGGCCCCCTTCATCGCGCCAAGCAACGGGCGCCCGACAGGACGATCCGCCGCGATGATCCGCGCGACAGGCCGACCGTAACGTGTCAGTTCTATGGCCTCACCGGCCTCGGCACGGCGGATCAATTCGGCGAATTGAGCTTTCGCCTCAGCGATTGCGATTTGCATGACACTCTCCACTTATGACCCATAATGTAGATCATAATTGAGAAGGGATCCAGTATGACGCGTGACTTTCCCGCGCATGTTGCGGGCTCTGGCGCGCTGGTGCCGGATACGCGGCGCGGGGCAGATCACGCTTCCATGAATGGGGCAGCATAGCCTTCGAAAGTGATGTTATCGGCCACTTGCCGGGCTTTTTGTTCCATCTCGGGCGATGTGACTGTCCAGCACAGAATTTTTGCGCCCGCCTGTTTCAGCGCCGTGACCCTGTCATGGCCCAGGTCGGACCAGTCATGGCTGATGAAACTGGCCCCCACAGCTGTATAATCGGGAATGTCGCGCAGGCGGGCGCATATCTCGGGGGGAATGGGGGCATAAGTGTCGGGGTCGAACGTGCCTGTCGTCAGCCCACGCGGGATATGCGGCATCAGCCTGCCCATTTCAGCAACCGCAGCCGGATGGAATGACATCACTGCGACAGGGCCACCATAACCGCCCAGATCAGTGGCGACCGCGCGTCCAAGTGACTCTGTGCCCAGAGAATGTTGTTGATATTTGAGTTCAATCAGCAAAGGGACGCGCCCGGCCACAAGCGTCAGGATTTCAGCCAATCCGGGGATGCCTTCATCTGCGCCCCGCAAGGTCAGCGCGCCCAATTCCGCAGCACTGCGCGCGCGCACCGGCCCATTGGCATGGGTCAGGCGGTCCAGATCATAATCGTGAAAAACCATCGCAACGCCATCAGACGAGATTTGCAGATCGATCTCGATGGCATAGCCTGCGGTGATGGCAGCGCGCATTGCCGCCCTGCTGTTTTCGGGCCGTCCTGCCATCCAGTTGTGATAGGCGCGATGCGCGATGGGTCGGTGCAGGAAATCTTCCGGCAAGGGGCAGGCAGGAGGGGGCGTAAGCTCTGTCATGAAAAACACCATTTACGGTCTGTTATCGAATACCATGGCGCTGGCCACAGTGCCCGCGGGTCAAGACAGGGAACTGGAGCCTGCCGTCAGTATCCGCCCTGTTGCCTGGCAGCCTGCAGGACGGGCTCTGCGGCGATGATGATTTCGGCGCACGCCCCGGATGTCTCAATATCCTTCGTGACGCAAGGGGCGTAACATCAGGGCTGCGACAGCCTCGGACAAGGACATATGACCCTTGAGCAAGGCTGACACCATATGCGTGACAGGCAGATCTGCCTGCGATGTCATCTCGGCCAGGGCATGGGCGGTCATCACCCCTTCGACCGTCACGGCCCCTTCTGCCACCTGCCCTGACCCGATCGCCAGACCATGGCGCATGTTGCGCGACAGTGACGACGTGCAGGTCAGCACCAGATCCCCAAAGCCCGACAGGCCGAACAATGTCTCACGCGCCGCCCCCTGGCTTTCGGCAAAACGCACCATTTCAGCAAAACCACGCGTCATCAGCGCCGAGCGTGCGCTCTCTCCCAGGTCGGCACCAATCGCAATACCTGCCCCAATCGCAATGACATTTTTGAGCGCGCCCCCCAATTGCGCGCCAACCGGATCATCATTCAGATAGAGCCGCAAACTGGGTGTGGCGAGCAGCTCTTGCAGCGCTTCGCCTTCGGGATCGCGGGTGGCCAGGGTCAGTGCCGTAGGCTTGCCGCTGGCGATATCGGCCGCAAAGCTGGGACCGGTCAGCACAGCGCTGCGCGCGCCGGGGATGACATCGTCGATCACATCCGCAGGCAACAGGCCCGTGCCGCGTTCCACGCCCTTGCAGCAGGCCACCAGAAGCGCCCCGCGCAAGCTGTCGCGATGCTCCAGCAGAAGCGTGCGTAACGACTGGGCGGGGACTGCCAGCAATATCACGGCCGCATCATTCTGCCTGTCCAGCACGGAGGACAGGGTATCGCTCACCTGCAACTCCGCCGGGAAGCGCAAGCCGGGCAGGTGGCGGGCATTCTCGCGCTGCGCGATCACATCGGCCATTGCAGATCCCGGACGCCCCCAAAGCCGCGTGTCACGCCCGTTCGCCGCCATCACCATGGCCAGCGCAGTGCCAAAAGCCCCTGCCCCAAGTATGGTTACAGGTCGCGTCATATGGACAAGCCTGCTGCGGTGAAATCTGCCATCATGGTCACATCGGGTTGAGTGCTGCGGGTTGCTGAACAAGGATTGGCACGCTGCAACAAGGCGGGCAGATCCTGTCTAAGAGTCCGATTCAAAATGGTCTGAATGATTTCAGGTTCTTGCGAGCAGGCGGGTGAGGCGGCGGATGTGGGCGATTAGCAGCCATGCCTCGGCGCTTTCGACAGTTCTTTCCCAATCCCTCGCCAGACGGCGGCAGCGGCCAAGCCATGCGAAGGTTCGCTCGACGACCCAACGGCGAGGCAGCACCTCGAACCCCTTGGCGGTGTCGGAGCGCTTGACGATTTGCAGCGTCCAGCGTCCGAGGGGGACAAGAGCGTCGCGTAGCTTTGGCCCTGTATACCCACCATCGGCGAACATATGGCGCAATTTCGGGGCCTCGCGGCGCAGCCTGGTAAAGACACCGGGCGCGCCATCGCGGTCCTGAATGCCGGCGCTGTGGACCGTGCAGGCGAGCAGGTTCCCGCGGGTATCGGTGATGATATGGCGCTTTCGCCCTTTGATCCGCTTTCCCGCGTCAAAGCCGGAAATCGATGTGTTTTCAGAGGTTTTTACACTCTGACTGTCGATTACCCCCGCCGTGGGCTGCATGCCCCGACCCGCCGCATGACGCGCCTGCGCGACCAGCGTCCGGTTGATCTCGGCCAGCAGCCCATCATCACGCCAGCAGTAGAAATAGTATCGCACGGTCGAGACCGGCGGAAAGTCACGCGGCAGAAGCGACCACGCGCAGCCCGACGCCGCGATATACTGAATGGCATCCCAGATCCGCCGCAGGTCCACCCGACGCGGCCGCCCGAGCCGGTTGGGACCGGGCAGGAGCGGCTGGACAATCGCCCACTCTTCATCCGTCAAATCGCTTTGATAGCGGTCGGTTTTCCGAGTATGCTGCGCTCGAGTGAGTTCGGTCCAGGCCATCGTGATCTCCGTTCAGCTTCGCAACCGAACAGAATCATAACCTGCTGAATTCACTCAACTCATTTCCGATTGGCCTCTGAGGGAGAAAGGGAAAGTCACGCTTCAGGCCACCTTGCTGCCACAACGCCGGT
>PXDM01000344.1 GCA_003565055.1 Paracoccaceae bacterium | reverse complement strand
GTCAGGCGCACGGCCCCTTGGCGCGGATCGCAGTTGTTTTTCTTCCTTCCCAACCCCAGAGGTCACACCGGATGACGTTCACGCCAACGGATTACAAACCCTATGACTTCGCCAATCGCCGCCATATCGGGCCGCGCCCCGAGGACATGGCCGAAATGCTGGCGACACTCGGCTGCGAGAGCCTCGACGCGCTGATCGACCAGACCATCCCCGCCGATCTGCGCCAGGCCGATCCGCTGACCTGGGCGGCACTGTCCGAAGGCGAATTGCTCGCGCATCTGCGCGCCCTGGGGGCGAAGAACAAGGTCATGACCTCGCTCATCGGGCAGGGCTATTACGGCACGATCACGCCCCCCACGATCCAGCGCAACATTTTCGAGAACCCCGCCTGGTACACTGCCTACACCCCTTACCAGCCCGAAATCGCCCAAGGCCGGCTTGAGGCGCTGTTGAATTTCCAGACCATGGTCGCGGATCTGACCGGCCTGCCTGTGGCCAATGCCTCGCTGCTCGATGAGGCCACCGCCTGTGCCGAGGCCATGGTCATGGCGCAACGTGTCGCGAAATCGAAGGCGACCGCGTTTTTCGTCGATGAGAATTGCCACCCGCAGAATATCGCCGTGATGCAGACCCGCGCGGCGCCCCTGGGCATTGAGGTTATTGTCGGCGCCCCCGACACGCTTGATGCGGCCCGCGTTTTTGGCGCGATTTTTCAGTATCCGGGCACTTACGGCGATCTGCGTGATCCGTCCGAACAGATCGCGGCGCTGCACAGCGCGAAAGCCATCGCGATCATGGCGACCGACCTGCTGGCACTGACCTTGATCAAGGAGCCGGGTGCGATGGGCGCCGATATCGCCGTGGGCTCTGCCCAGCGCTTTGGCGTGCCGATGGCCTATGGTGGCCCGCATGCGGGCTTCATCGCCTGCGCGGATGCCTACAAGCGCTCGCTGCCGGGCCGTCTGGTCGGCGTCAGCGTGGATGCGCGCGGCAACAAGGCCTATCGCCTCTCGCTCCAGACCCGCGAGCAACATATCCGCCGCGAGAAAGCGACCTCCAATGTCTGCACCGCGCAGGCGCTTCTGGCGGTCATGGCCTCGATGTATGGTGTGTTCCACGGCCCGCGCGGCTTGCGCGCCATTGCCGAGCGCGTGCATTTCCTGACCCAGCGGCTCTATCACGCGCTCCGGGCCGCAGGCGCGCATGTCGTCGTCAAAGACTTCTTCGATACCATCACGGTCGAGGTCGGTGTGGGGCAGGCGGGGATCCTTGCCGCTGCCCGGGCTGAAGGGCTGAACCTGCGCAAGATCGGCGCGTCCCATGTCGG
This sequence comes from Paracoccaceae bacterium, assembly GCA_003565055.1. GTDB lineage: Bacteria > Pseudomonadota > Alphaproteobacteria > Rhodobacterales > Rhodobacteraceae > Roseinatronobacter. Next base: position 6,288 of record PXDM01000344.1, on the reverse strand, counting down.
CATCTCACTCGATGAAACCAGCGATGAGCAGGTGCTTTTGCGCGTGCTGCGTGCCTTCGGCATCTACGGCGCGCCACCCCATCGCGCAGAGCTGGGCTTTTCGGACGCCTTCCTGCGCCGCTCCGATTACATGACCCATCCGATTTTCCACATGAACCGCGCCGAGACTGAGATGATGCGCTACATGCGCCGCCTCTCGGATCGCGATCTGGCGCTGGACCGCGCGATGATCCCGCTTGGATCCTGCACGATGAAGCTCAATGCAGCGGCCGAGATGATGCCGCTGAGCTGGCCCGCTTTCGCCTCGCTGCACCCGTTCTGCCCGCCCGATCAGGCGCAGGGCTATGCGGAAGCCATCGAGGATCTGAAAACCAAGCTTTGCGAGATCACCGGCTATGACGCCATGTCGATGCAGCCCAATTCCGGGGCGCAGGGCGAATATGCGGGGCTTCTGACGATCCAGGCCTATCACCGCGCGCGCGGGCAGGGGCATCGTGACATCTGCCTGATCCCCATGTCGGCGCATGGCACCAACCCGGCCTCGGCGCAGATGTGCGGGATGCAGGTGGTGGTGGTGAAATCCTCCGCGAATGGCGATGTCGATCTCGATGATTTCCGCGAGAAAGCCGCCAAGGCGGGCGAGCGGCTCGCGGCCTGCATGATCACCTACCCGTCGACCCATGGCGTGTTTGAAGAAACCGTGCGCGAGGTCTGTCAGATCACTCATGACCATGGGGGCCAAGTCTATATCGACGGCGCGAATCTGAACGCGATGGTGGGGCTCGTCAAACCCGGTGAAATCGGCGGCGATGTGAGCCATCTGAACCTGCACAAGACCTTCGCCATCCCGCATGGCGGCGGCGGTCCCGGCATGGGGCCGATTGGCGTCAAGGCGCATCTCGCGCCCTTCCTGCCGGGCCATCCCGAAACTGGTGGGGATGAAGGGCCGGTGTCCGGCGCGCCCTATGGGTCGGCCTCGATCCTGCTGATTTCGCTCGCTTATTGCCTGATGATGGGCGGGCCGGGGCTGACCCAGGCGACGCGCGTCGCGATCCTGAACGCCAATTACATCGCCGCGCGTTTGCGCGGGGACTATGCGATCCTCTTCATGGGCAACAAGGGGCGTGTCGCGCATGAATGCATCCTCGACACGCGGCCCTTTGCCGAAGCCGGAGTCACCGTTGATGACATCGCCAAGCGCCTGATCGACAACGGCTTTCACGCGCCCACCATGAGCTGGCCCGTCGCGGGCACGCTGATGGTCGAGCCCACGGAATCGGAAACCAAGGCCGAGATCGATCGCTTCATCACGGCGCTTCTGGCCATCCGCGACGAGATCAGGGCCGTCGAGCGTGGCGAGATCACGCCGGAAGCCAGCCCCCTGCGCCATGCGCCCCATACGGTCGAGGATCTGGTGGCCGAGTGGGACCGCGCCTATTCGCGCGAGCAGGGCTGCTTCCCGCCCGGCAGTTTCCGCGGCGACAAATACTGGCCGCCTGTGGGCCGTGTCGATAATGTCTATGGCGACCGGAACCTTGTTTGCACCTGCCCGCCAGTTGAAAGCTACGCGGAAGCGGCGGAATAATCATTGCGGCCACGCGGAATTTTGCTTGTGAAGCGCGCCACTCGCGGACAAAGATACAGCGCCTGAGAACAGGCTTGGTAAATGTGAAGGAGTTGGTCATGGGGCTTTGGAAATTCGCGAAGGCAGCGGGAAAGAAATTGCGGCGTGGCGGCGCGGCCGAAGCCGCGACGCCGGAACCCGAAGCGCTGAAGGAAGAGCTGGCCGAATTGGGGCTTGATGCAACTGGCGTCGAGATCAAGGTTGCGGGCGACAAGGTTGTGGTCGAAGGCAATGCGGTGAGCGCGGAAGTGAAAGAGAAGATCATCCTCGCGGTCGGGAATGTCGACGGCGTAGCAGAAGTGGAGGCCGAGGTCACCGAGGGGCCTGAGCCGGTTTTTCATACTGTCGTGCGGGGCGATACGCTCTCTGCGATTGCCAAGAGAACCTTGGGAAATGCCAATCGCTTCAATGAGATATTCGAGGCGAATCGTCCGATGCTGTCGCATCCCGACAAGATCTTCCCCGGTCAGGTGCTGCGCATTCCCCAGTGAGCTGCGGGTTCCTCGTGATAGTGAGGAGCCCTGCTCAGCGACGGCGCATGGATTCCTTAGCGTCGATGCGCCGTCGATCATGAACGTCGCGCTGAAGTCTTTGCCCGATTATTGCCATATCTTGCCTGTATCCCATTCTCGAACACCTGTTTTTCGAGGCCCTGGATATGGTAAATCTGCATCGTGGTGAATGGCTCGCGATTGGCATTATTGTCTCCGTTGTCCTTTGGACGGTGCTCGCACAGATCATTGGTACCATCGACATTGACTGGCGCAGTTTTCTGCCGAACATCCGTTTCTTCGGTGCCATTGTGGCCTTTGGCCTGCTGATCCGGTATCGCGGTCTGGCCGATCATTACGCAGTTATGTTCATTGTCTGCGGGCTGGTCCCCATTTTTGCTTCGGTCTTGTCGATTGCCAATATGGCAGCATTCCCTCTGCAGCGTCCTCTGATTGACGAGGCGCTTTTTGCCGTCGACAAGGCGCTTGGCTATGAATGGGATAAAATCGTCGGCTGGGCTGCGCGGCATCCCGAGATCTCGTATTTTTTGTCGCGGATCTATCTCTCCTCATTCCCGCAGCTCTTCGCCTTGATGATCTTTCTGGGGCTGACACGGCGTTCCGACACCTTGCATCACTTCCTGCTGACGATGATGCTGTCATCATTGATGACAATCGCCTTCTGGCTGATCTGGCCTTCTTTCGGTCCTTCGGCGTATCTTTCAATCGCGCCAGAGGTTGCGGCCTCTGCAGGGTTGGTTGTGACGCCGGAATACGGTGCGGCACTTCTGCGCCTTGCAGAGCATGGGCCGGGAACGGTCCAGCAACATCTGGTGCTCGGAACTGTTGCCTTCCCGTCCTACCACATCATCATGTCGTTACTGGTCGTTTGGTTCGCGCGCGGGACCTGGATGTTCTGGCCTGCGCTGCTGCTCAACCTGCCGATGATCCCGGCGACATTGATACATGGCGGCCATCACGTGATTGACTTGCCTGGTGGGCTTTTGGTCTTCGCCTGTGCTGTTTTGCTTGCAGGCAAGCTATTGGCCGGGCGCAAAGCGGAGGCGGCCCCCGTCGCGGCCTGACGATGGTCGCCTGCCGCGGGCCTCATGGGGGCTTTAATTGCTTGCATCCGCGCGGCGCATGTTCCTGTTGGGCCACGGAAGTCGGATCGCGACTGGTGAAGGCGTCGGCCTTACGTCTCGCGCAGCCTTCCGGCCTTTCAACCCTATTCGGAATGTCGTGCGCTTTCAGGTCTCGGCGTCGCGCTCGGCTTCGGCCGTTTCTGCCGACCAGACGGCTGCGGCCTCGACCGCGACGGGCGAGGCCGTTGGCAGAACGCTGAGGTAACTTTCCGTTTCCGATGCAGGCACACTGGCGCGCTGGGTCATGCGGTAGAGCGCATAAAGTGCGATTGCTCCGAAGGTGACGCTCAGCACCAGCCAGAAGGCGAAGGGTCCGAAAACCTCCATCGCCCAGCCGGTCACCAGCGGCCCGAGGATCGCGCCCAGCCCGAAGGTGAAGACCAGCCCGCCTGAGGCTGCGGGCATGTCCTCACTCGCGAGCGTGTCGTTGGTATAGGCGAGGAAGAGGGCATAGAGCGGCGTCGTGACCCCGCCCGCGAAAAAGGCCGAGATCATCAGGAAGGTGATCCCGCCAGACGTCGCCCAGCCAAGCGCGCAAAAGCCCATCCCGATGAGCGCCGCCCCAAAAATCAGCTTGCGCCGGTCCATGCGGTCTGACAGCCAGCCAATCGGATATTGCAGCACCAGCGCGCCCGCAAAGAGCATCGCGACAAACAGCGCGATCTGCGAGGCCTCCATCCCGATCTGGCTGCCAAAGACCGCGCCCATGCCCGATTGCGTCGCATAGACACTGCCCAGAAGGAAAATCCCCACAGTGCCCAAGGGCGAGCCTGTGAACAATTTGCGGAGCGGCATGGCGCGGGCGACTTCGGCCGCGGGCACCGGGGTCGCGGCCAGCAGGATCGGCGCGAAGGAGATCGACACAAGGATCGAGGCGCAGATGAACAGGACCGATGTCGCCGCATCGCCCAGGGTCAGCAAGCCTTGCGCGCCGATGATGCCCAGCGTCTGCATGATCATATAGGCCGAGAGCACCTTGCCGCGCGTTTCATTCGTCGCGGCATTGTTGAGCCAGCTTTCCGCCGCGACATAGATGCCTGACATGCAAAACCCGATCAGGACGCGCAGTAGCGTCCAGGCCCAGGGCTCGGTCAGAATGGGAAAGGCGATCAGCCCGGCGGACATGAAGCTTCCCAAAGCGGCAAAGACGCGCACATGGCCCACACTGCGGATCATGACAGGCGTGAAGCGCGCGCCCGACAGGAAGCCCAGGAAATAGGCCGAGGTGACGATGGCGAGCTCAGCCGCCGAAAACCCTTCGATCCCGCCGCGCAGACCGATCAAGGTGAAATGCATGCCATTGCCGAGCATGATCAGCAAGATGCCCAGCATCAGCGGCCAAACCCCTGCAAAAACCTTGATCATGGCGCGGCCTCTCTCTGGCGATTGCCATCAGGGTCGCATGGGCCGTCCCGGCCGAGTTTTGCACCTGCGCCGCAATGCAGCACAGAAGCGACAGGGCAGGGGATTTCAGTCGTCGAGCAATTCAGGCAACCAGGTCTGCAGCTGTATGACGGGCATATGAGTGCGCAAAACGGCGGTTTTTGCTGCGCACCGTGTCAAGAGTTATTTTCTGGTCCGGCCATTAATTTCCCAAGTTTCTGAAAAGACTACACTTTCTGACTAACGACATCTTCATGGCTGTCAGGTCGCGGATCGCGCCCGATTTCTGTTCTCTTTCAGATCAAGGGATGACCCTCCAGCGTCGCACCCTTCGCACCTAGTTTGACAGCGGCCTTCGTGACCAAGGACTGTGAGCGAGCCACTTCATATCGGTGCTGGACGAATCTATCACAAGGGTGCGACCGTCCAGATAGGTCTTCCATTTTCGACCTTGTTCATCAGAAGTTCTCAATAAAACGATAGGTACTCCATGCGCTTTTTACCGCCCGAACCCGAGGTCACCCTGTACGAGACAGCCTTCGACGATGACATTCTGGGACGGGAAAAGGCAGGTAGCTCGCTCTCAGCACTGCTGGACCGGATAGAGGACCCACTGGTTATCGCCCTTGATGGCCGTTGGGGAACGGGGAAAACCTACTTTCTGAAAAGGTGGGTCGGCGCACACCGCGAACAGAATAACGGCAGGGCTCTGACGCTCTATTTCGACGCCTTCGCCAACGACTATCTGTCCGACCCACTGGTCGCGTTGGTCAGCGCCTTGGCGGATCGCATTCCGGCCCAAGACGAACCAAAGCTCACACGGCTCAAGACGGCGGCGAGTAAATTCGTGAAGCCCTTGGCGAAAATCGCGCTGAACATCGCGACCTTCGGTGCGAAGGAGGCGCTGAACGACCTTGGTGACGCAGCCGCAGAAGCCATACACGCCGAGGCGGAAAAAGTCGTTGATGATTTCTGGGATCGCGCAGAAGGTCGACAGCAAGCGATGCAATCGTTCCGGGATGCCTTGTCCGAGCTGGTTGACGGGAAGGATGATGCCGATCCAACACCACTGATAATCGTGATCGACGAACTTGATCGGTGTCGACCGGACTATGCACTGGAAGTCCTTGAGGTCATCAAGCACTTTTTCGCAGTCCCCATGGTTCACTTCGTGCTCGGGGTGAATCTGAGCGCGTTGGAAAACAGTGTGAGGGCAAGATACGGGGATGGCATCGATGCGGCGGCATACCTGCAAAAGTTCATCAGCCTGACATTTACCCTTCCAGACCGCGTTGGAGGCCGCCATCAAGATATTCCGGCTGTACTCGCTTATGCGAAACACATGGCGGAGGCCATGGAACTGCCCAATGAATATGTCACAGAAATTGTCGAGAGGCAGCTTCCGGGCGTGATACGTCGTAATCCAGTTTCGATCCGGGATGTAAGTAAGATGCTGGGTTCTGTCTCGATATTACCGACTAAGGCCCTGGATCCAAATCTTTATAACGGATGGAGATCTATTACTGGGCACCTCGAAAAATTGCCCTGACGTGGCCGGGACGGTATGAGGCTGTCAGAGTTCGGCTGCTGGAGCGTTACGATGGCGCAGATGGGTTTCTTTGATCTTTCAGACCGCTATGCGAGC